>NZ_JBHVKW010000007.1:0-156358 GCF_042797905.1 Amycolatopsis sp. NPDC057786 | reverse complement strand
CCTCCTTGAGAGACCCAGGGTCCCTCAAGGAGGCCTTCACGGACTCGCGTCAAAAGCCAAACGTCAGGCGTGGTCGTCCTCGCCGAGGCGGTGCACCCGGATGAGGTTGGTCGAGCCGACGGTCCCGGGCGGGGAACCGGCCACGATGACCACCAGGTCGCCCTTGGCGTACTTGCCCATTTCGAGCATCGCGTGGTCGACCTGCTGGATCATCTGGTCGGTGGAGCCCACCTTCGGCACGATCCGCGTCGTGGTGCCCCAGGTCATCGCGAGCTGGCTGCGGACGCTCTCCTCCGGCGTGAACGCCAGCAGCGGCAGCCGCGTGTGCAGCCGCGCGAGCCGCCGGACGGTGTCACCGGACTGGGTGAAGGCGACCAGCGCCTTGGCGTTCAGCCGCTCGCCGATGTCCCGCGCCGCGTAGGAGATGACACCGCGCTTGGTACGCGGGACGTGCGACAGCGGCGGCACGACCGGCGAGTCGGTCTCGACGGCTTCGATGATCCGGCCCATGGTCTGGACGACCTCGATGGCGTAGCGGCCGACGCTGGTCTCACCCGAGAGCATGAGCGCGTCCGCGCCGTCGAGCACCGCGTTGGCGACGTCCGAGGCCTCGGCGCGGGTCGGACGGGAGCTGTTGATCATCGACTCGAGCATCTGCGTCGCGACGATGACCGGCTTCGCGTTCTCGCGGGCGATCTGGATGGTGCGCTTCTGCACCAGCGGGACCTGCTCCAGCGGGAGTTCCACGCCGAGGTCACCGCGGGCGATCATCACCGCGTCGAAGGCCAGCACGATGGCTTCGAGGTTGTAGACCGCTTCGGGCTTCTCGATCTTCGCGACGACCGGGAGGCGTCCCTTGCCGACGCGGTCCATCACCTGGTGGACCAGGTCGATGTCGGCGGGCGAGCGGACGAACGAGAGCGCGATGAAGTCGACGCCGAGTTCGAGCGCGAACTCGAGGTCTTCGATGTCCTTTTCGGACAGCGCGGGCACGGAGACGTCCATACCCGGCAGGGAGACGCCCTTGTTGTTGCTGACGGGGCCGCCTTCGGTGACCTCGCACACGACGTCCGGGCCCTCGACCTGCTTGACCACGAGGCCGACCTTGCCGTCGTCCACGAGGAGACGGTCGCCGGGCTTCGCGTCGTCGGCGAGTCCCTTGTAGGTGGTCGAGACGCGGTCGTGCGTGCCCGCGACGTCCTCGACGGTGATGCGCACGATGTCGCCGTTGTGCCACTCGACCGGGCCGCCCGCGAAGGTGCCGAGACGGATCTTCGGCCCCTGGAGGTCGGCGAGGATGCCCACCGCGCGGCCCGATTCGGCGGCGGCGGTGCGGATGAGGTCGTAGACCTGCTTGTGGTCGCTGTGCGTCCCGTGGCTGAAGTTCATCCTCGCGACGTCCATCCCGGCGTCGACGAGTTGCCGCATCTTCTCCGGAGTAGCGGTCGCGGGGCCCAGGGTACAAACGATCTTCGCGCGTCGGCTCACGTTCGCACAGCGTAGTCCCTCATCGCGGATACGTCTGTACCGATACCGAAAGTTCAAGAAAAGTGTCAGTTGACCAGGCGATGAGGGCAACCGCCGACCAGGGTTCGGTGGTTATCGTCGCGGCTTCTCGCTCGGCCCGACCCGGTCCCGCGCCCACTCGTTGAACGCGCGGACCTGCCGCCACGCCTTCCGCACCCGGTCGAGCGTGGCCCGTTCGTGCAGGGCGTCGTCCGGCTCCCAGCCGCGGACGGCGTATACGGAGCGGTACTTCAGCAGGTCGATGCGGGGATGGTCCTCGGTGAAACCGCGCGGCTTCGACTTGAGCCTGTCCCCCTTGATCTCCCAGCCCGCCTTCGTCAGCTTCGCGAGGATCTCGGCCAGCTCGGCGCCGCGCAGTTCGGTGTCGACGGCCTTGCGAAAACGGGCCAGCTGATCGGACTCGAAGTGGAAGCAGCCGCCGCCGACCCGCAGCCCGGCCGGGCCGACCTCGACGTAGTACGCGCCGCCGCCGCGGCCCTGCTCGATCACGGCGCCGCAGTGGGTCTTGTACGGCGTCTTGTCCTTGGCGAACCGGACGTCACGGTACGGGCGGAAGACCTTCCCCTCACCGAAACCGTCACCGAACTCCGGGACCAGCTCGGCGAGCAGTGCCTCCATCGGCGCGCGGACGTCGGCCTTGTAGGTGGCGAGGTTCGCGTCCCAGTAGGACTTGGAGTTGTCCGCCTCGAGACCGTCGTAGAAGTCGATGGCGTACTCGCCGAAACCCTCGAAACCCATGCGGTGACGGTAATCCCCAGCACCGACAGAAGCGCGAGAGGCCTACTTGGCCAGAGCGGTGATCAGCTCGCCGTCGGCGGTGTCACCGGACAGCTCCCAGAAGAAGGCGCCGCCGAGACCCTGGTTCTTGGCGTAGGTGACCTTGCCGCCGATGGTCGCGGGAGTGTCGTAGCTCCACCAGTCGCTGCCGCATTTGGCATAGGCGGTGCCCGCGACGGTGCCGGTGGCCGGGCAGGTGTCCTTCAAGACCTTGTAGTCCTGGATACCCGGCTCGGTGCCCGCCGCCGGACCGGTCGCGGTGCCACCCGGGGCCTCCTGGGTGACGCCGGTCCAGCCGCGGCCGTAGAAACCGATGCCCAGCAACAGTTTGCCCGCCGGGACGCCCTTGCCCTTCAGCTTCTGGATCGCGGCATCGGAGTGGAAGCCCGCGGTCGGGATGCCGTCGTAGCCGGTCAGCGGCGAGTGCGGGGCGGTCGGGCCCTGCGCGGCCCAGGCGCCGAAGTAGTCGTAGGTCATGACGTTGTACCAGTCGAAGTACTGCGACGCGCCGCCGTAGTCCGCCGCGTTGATCTTGCCGCCATCGGTGCCGTCCGCGGTGATCGCGGCGGTGACCAGCTTCGAGCCGAACTTCTCCCGCAGGGCCTGCGCGAGGTTCTTGATCGCGGCCGGTCCGCTGGTGTCACACGAGAGACCGCAGGCGTTCGGGTACTCCCAGTCGATGTCGATGCCGTCGAAGACACCGGCCCAGCGCGGGTCGTTGACGAGGTTGTAGCAGGACTCCGCGAACTTGGCGGGATTCTTCGCCGCCTCGCCGAAGCCGCCGGACCAGGTCCAGCCGCCGAAGGACCACAGCACCTTGAGGTCCGGGTACTTGGCCTTGAGCTTCTTCAGCTGGTTGAAGTTCCCGCGCAGCGCGCCGGGGTCCCAGCTGTCGGCGACACCGTCCACACTGCCCGCGGCGTCGTAGAACTTGCTGGTCGCCGCCTCCGCGTCACCGATCGCGCAGCCACCGTTCGTCACGTTGCCGAACGAGTAGTTGATATGCGTCAGCTTGCTCGCCGAACCCGACGTGTCGATGTTCTTCACATGGTAGTTCCGCTGGTAGACGCCCCATTCGGCGAAGTACCCGAGCACCTTGCCGACCGAAGCCTCCGATGCTTCCGGTCCGGCCGCCGCCTGCTGCGCCGGTGCGGCGACGGCCAGCGCGCCGAGCGCGACGGCCGCGGCACCCGCGAGCGCGGTGAACCTGGTCAAACGGGACATGCGTGCTCCCTTCACGGTCACCAGCGGTGACGAGAGGACTGCGGCGGGACACGCACAAGTTAAGTGGACTAGACCACAGCGTCAATGGTTCAGACCAAGACTTTCGGATGGACATTTTCGAACATTCCCCAAATGGAATATGCCGAACGCCTCGCAGAGCTGGTCCAGCCCTCCCACCGAGCCGCCTGGCCACAGCGGGAAGCCGGCAGTCAGTGAATGGCTAACGGCTCGAAAGCGATGCCGCGGTCCGCCGCGCGCCGGGTTCCCCAGTCGTAGAGCGCCTCGAGTGCGGGGCGTAACCGCTCCCCCTCCTCGGTGAGCCGGTACTCGACGTGCGGCACCCGACCCTCCCGGCTCTCCCGGAGCACGAGGCCGTCGGCCTCCAGTTCGCGCAGGTGCTGGGTCAGCATCTTCTCGCTGACGCCCGGCATCCTGCGACGCAGTTCGCCGTACCGGTGCACGCCCTCCTTCAGATGCGAAAGGATCACCGGCTTCCACTTGCCGCCGATGACGTCGACCGCGAGCTCGACCGCGCAGCGGTACCGCTTCATCGTCACTCCCGTTGGCACGCACCGAAAAGTAAGCGGTTGTCCCGAGCGATCCGGGGTGGTTGCCTTGCCGGACCGGAAGATCAGCGCCGCTGGGAGGACCCTACGTGACCGAGACGCCGACGTTGTACGCATGGGCGGGCGGGCTGGCCGCCCTGCGCCGCCTGACCACCGTCTTCTACGGCCACGTGTTGAAGGACCCGTTGCTGGAACCGGTGTTCCGCGGCATGGACCCCGGCCACCCCGAGCACGTCGCGCTCTGGCTCGCCGAGGTGTTCGGCGGTCCGGAGACCTACAGCCACGACCACGGCGGCCACCGGCACATGGTCGGGCGTCATCTCGGCCGCGCCATCACCGAAGAGCAGCGCCGCCGCTGGGTGAATCTGCTCTTCGACGCCGCAGACGAGGCCGGGCTGCCCGCCGATCCGGAGTTCCGCTCCGCGTTCGCCGCGTATGTCGAATGGGGCAGCAGGCTCGCGGTGATGTTCTCCCAACCGGGCCGGGAGGTCACCGTCCCCGAGCCCATGCCGAAATGGGACTGGGGAAACCGGCCGCCCTGGCAGCCGCCGTCGGACTGAGGGCGTTCATAGTGGGGCGGTCGTGAAAGGAGGCCGCCGTGATCCGGGTGGACGGCCGGACCCTGCGCTGCGCGGACGTCGTGACCGCCGCGAGCACCGAGGGTCCGCTGGGCATTGACGTCTCGATCGCCGCGCTGCGCGGCGCGGAAAGCGCGTGGAAACTCGCCGAGGAGCTGAGCACGCGCCGCATCGTCTACGGCCGCACCACCGGCGTCGGCGCCAACAAGGAGGACCCGGTCGGCGAGGGCGAATCGCCGGATCACGGGCTGCGGCTGCTGCGCAGTCACGCGGGCGGCAGCGGCGATGTCATGTCCCCCGGCCAGACCAGGGCGATGATGCTGATCCGGCTCAACCAGCTGCTGGCCGGACGCTCGGGGCTGAGTCCCGAGCTGATCGGGGCGCTGGCCGCCGCCGTGCGGACCGGGGCGCTGCCGCTGGTGCACCGGCTGGGCGCGATCGGCACCGGCGACCTCGCACCGCTCGCGGAGACCGCGCTCGCCCTCACCGGCGAGCGGCCGTGGCTGGCGGGCGGTGTGCCTCCCGTGCCCGTGCGGGCCGGTGACGCGCTCGCGTTCATGAGCAGCAACGCCGCGACGCTGGCCGAAGCGACCCTCGCGGCGATGCGGCTCGACACGCTGACGCGGGCGAGTCACGTCGTCGCGGCGCTGACCTACATCGCGCTCGACGGGAACCCGGAGGCGTACGCGACTCCCGTGCACGAGGCGCGGCCGCACGCCGGGCAGGTCGCGTGCGCGGCGGAGATGCGGCGGCTGCTCGGGATGGAGGGCACGCCGAAACCCGGCAGGCGCATCCAGGATCCGTTCGGGCTCCGCGCTTTCCCGCAGGTGCAGGGGCCGGCGCTGGACGCGATCCACTACCTGCGCGACGTGCTCGCGGTGGAGATCAACGCCAGCACCGAGAACCCGATGATCTCGACGGTGCACCAGGACGCCTACCACCACGCGCATTTCCACACCGCGTACGTCTCGACCGCGCTCGACCAGGTGCGCGCGACCGTCCATCAGGTCGCCGAGCTGTCGGTGGCCCGGCTGGGCGACCTGGTGGAGCCGGAGTTCACCGGGCTGCGGCCGTTCCTCGCGGCCGGGCCGTCGGGCAGTTCGGGGGTGATGATCCTGGAGTACGTCGCGCACGACGCGCTCACCGAACTGCGGCAGGCCGCGCTCCCGGCGACGCTCGGCACCGCCGTCGTGTCACGCGGGATCGAGGACCACGCGAGCTTCTCCACCCAGGCCGCGCGGGCGGCGACCGCAGCCGGGTCGGCGTACCAGCAGGTGCTGGCGTGCGAGCTGGTCGCGGCCGTCCGGGCGTTGCGGATGCGGAAGGCCGACCTCGTCTCCCTGCCCGCGCGGGACGCCTACGAGGCGGCCGTGGCGGTGCTCGACCCCAGCGTCGAGGACCGGCCGCTCACCGAGGACATCGCCCGCGCCGTGTCGCTTTTGGACACCCTCGCGCTCGTCTGACTCCAGGCATTTCGTCCTCTGAATGCGGTAGTGGGCAAAGCGAACTACCGCGTTCAGAGGACGAAATGCGGGAGGTCAGCAGCAACAAGCCCGCAGGGCGAGGGAGTGGTGGCGGGCGCTCGTGGCCGGTGCAGGCCGGTTCGCGGCGGCCTCGACGGCGTCGAGCATCCGAAGGCGTTCCGCCTTGCCGAGGACCCGGCCTCGGGTGATCACCGTGTCGATCTTCGCGACGTTGCGGATGTCGGCGGCCGGGTTCGCGTCCAGGAGCACGAGATCCGCCTCCTTCCCCACCGTCACCGTGCCCGACGTCTCTTCCCTGCCGAGGAACTTCGCGGCGTCACCCGTGACGGTCCTCAGTGCCTGGACCGGGGAAAGCCCGGCCTCGACCAGGAAGGCGAGTTCCTCGTGCAGCCCGCTGCCGGGGAAGGTGTACGGGTTGAAGCAGTCGGTGCCGCCGATGAGGCCGACGCCCGCTTCGTGCGCGACGCCGACCAGCCGCAGCGTCTCCTGGTAATAGCGCTCCTGGAGGGCGATGTCCTCCGGCGTCTTGGGCGTGACGCGTTCGATGCCCTTGGCCCAGCTCTCGCGGACATCGGCGGGCACGTATTTCAGCCGCGGGTCATGCTGGTGGGTTTCCGCGGGCTGCGTGACCACCCGGTTGATCGTCAGCGTCGGCGAATGCCAGGTGCCGTTGCGCCGCAGCCTGCCGAAGTACGCCTGCGCCCGGCCGCGGTCGTACGTGGTGACCGATTCGAACTCCAGCCGCCGCGCAAGGTCGAAGAAGGCACGCGGCTCCGCGGGGTCGTAGGGCGTCGCCGTCAGCCTGTCGAGGATCTCGTCGCGCCGGGACGAGCAGTGGACGGACACTCCGAAGAAATGCTCGAGGCTGTGCTGGCCGAGGTCGCTCACCTCGATGTGGGAGAGCTTGTACGGCCAGTGCCCCGAGAACCGGAGGCCTTGCGCGCGAGATTCCTCCGCGACGGCGCGCAGGGCGTCGCGTCCGAGGTAGGAGTAGGTCTTGACGAATTCGGCGCCCGCGGCCTTCTCCGCACGGACGACGGCGCGTGCTTCGTCCGCCGTCGACACAGGGAGCACCGGCGGCGCCAGAAGCGTGACCGGCCCGTCGACGATCCCGCTCGCCAGCACCATCCGCGGGCCGAGCAGCTCGCCGCGTTCGATCTTGGCCTTCGTCTCGCGGTTCTCCGCGTACCCCCACATCTCGCGGACCCCCGTGACACCGTGGATCAGGTGCAGGGGCGGGACGACTTCCTCGAGGTCCGCGCTGTGGGTGTGCATATCCCAGAGCCCAGGGACGAGGTACTTGCCGCGGCCGTCGATCACTCGCGCGCCATCGGTGTCCGGAATCTCGGCGGAGCCGCCCACCCAGACGATCCGGTCACCGGCGAGCACGACCGAAACGCCGGGCCGCGGAGCCGAACCCGTGCCGTCGATCAGCGTGACCTCGGCGATGACGACGATCTCGCCCAGGTCGGCGCCTGCCGTACCGGGCAGCAGCGCGGCGAACGCCACTCCGGTCCCGCCGACGGCCAGCCACTTCAGGAATTCGCGCCTACTGGATCCCGCACCCGCCATGAGAGCCGCCGTCCCTTTCGCCCGGATCCCCAAAGGGCGATTCAACTTGTCGCGGAGGCGGCGCCGCAAGAAAAGGAGGGCCCCTTACCCGAACTCAGCACAAAGTAAGGGGCCTTCTCCCGAAACAGGGCTCAGCCGAAGAAGACCTCGGCCTCTTCGTACCGCTCGACCGGGACGGTCTTCAGCTCGGCGGTCGCCTCGGCGAGCTTGACGCGGACGATGTCCGTGCCGCGCAGCGCCACCATCACACCGAAGTCACCGTCGGCGACGGCGTCGACCGCGTTGAGCCCGAACCGGGTGGCGAGCACGCGGTCGTACGCCGTCGGGGTGCCACCGCGCTGGACGTGCCCGAGCACGACCGCGCGGGACTCCTTGCCGGTGCGGGCGGCGATCTCGTCGGCCAGCCAGGTGCCGATACCGCCGAGCCGGACATGACCGAAGGCGTCCTTCTCCCCGGTCAGCAGCTTCTCCTCGCCGCCCTCGGGCAGCGCGCCCTCGGCGACCACGATGATCGGCGCGTACTCCTTCTCGAACCGGCGCTCGACCCACGAGACGACCTGGTCGACGCTGAAGTGCCGCTCCGGCACCAGGATCACGCTCGCGCCGCCGGCGAGACCGGAGTGCAGCGCGATCCAGCCCGCGTGCCGTCCCATGACCTCGACGACCAGGGCCCGGTGGTGCGACTCGGCCGTCGTGTGCAGCCGATCGATGGCCTCGGTGGCGATCGAGACGGCCGTGTCGAAGCCGAAGGTGTAGTCGGTGGCGCCGAGGTCGTTGTCGATCGTCTTGGGCACCCCGACGACGCCGACACCGTCGTCCGTGAGCCGCTTCGCGACGCCGAGGGTGTCCTCGCCGCCGATCGCGATCAGCGCGTCGACCTGCTGCTCGGCGAGCACGGACTTGATCTTGTCGACGCCCCCGTCAACCTTGTACGGGTTGGTCCGCGACGACCGCAGGATCGTGCCGCCGCGGGTCAGGATGTCCTCGACGTCGTTCAGGCCGAGCGGGCGGCTGTCCCCGGTGAGGGGACCGTTCCAGCCGTTGCGGAACCCGACGATGTCCCAGCCGTGTACCTCGATGCCCTTGCGCACCACAGCGCGGATCACCGCGTTGAGCCCCGGGCAGTCGCCACCGCCGGTCAGCACACCGACACGCATGAGAAGCCTCCGTCTTGTGTTCCGTAGAGATGACAGTCACATGTCCCGCCGCCAGCGTAGCGGGAGTTCTCTGGATCGGTGCAGGGCGGACCACCTCGGGAATCGGTCCACGTCCGGGATGTGCTAGCTTGGCGCCGTGCAGCGCTATTTCTGGTTTACGAAGCCGGCCCCGGGTGGGCACGGCCGCGTGAACCTGCGCTGACGTCCACCCCGAGCCGGAATCACACCGGCTCGGCGAGTTCCCGCGGGTCGGTATCCCTTTCGAAAGGAACCAGACCCGCGATGTCTCCCTCCGCTGACACCCTGATCGCCCTCGACGGGCACCGCACGTCGGCCATCAACCCGCTGCTGTCGCCCGCGATGCTGCGGCACGAGCATCCGATGACGGCGGAAATCGCCGATACCGTCCTAGCCGGGCGGGCCTCGGCCGTCGACATCCTCGACGGCAGGGACGACCGCCTCCTCGTCGTCGTCGGGCCCTGCTCGGTGCACGACGCGGACGCCGCGCTCGACTACGCCCGCCGCCTCGCCGCCAAGGCCGAAGAACACCGCCGCGACCTGCACATCGTCATGCGGGTGTACTTCGAAAAGCCGCGGACCACGCTCGGCTGGAAGGGCCTGATCAACGACCCCGGCCTCGACGGCACGTACGAGGTCAACCACGGCCTGCGGATGGCGCGGAAACTGCTGCTCGACATCTCCGCGCTCGGCCTGCCGGTGGGCTGCGAGTTCCTCGACCCGATCACCCCGCAGTTCATCTCCGACACCGTGACCTGGGGTTCCATCGGCGCACGGACCGCGGCGAGCCAGGTGCACCGGCAGCTGTGCAGCGCGCTGTCGATGCCGGTCGGGATCAAGAACTCGACCGAGGGCGACGTCCAGGTCGCCGTCGACGCCACCCGCGCGGCCGGCGCCAGCCACGTCTTCGCGGGTATCAACCCCGACGGGCTCGCCGCGCTGATCACCACGGCGGGCAACGAGGACTGCCACGTGATCCTGCGCGGCAGCTCCGCGGGCCCGAACTACGACCCCGCGACGGTGGCCGACACGCTCGCGCGGCTGGCGAAGTCGGGGCTGCCGGAGCGCGTGATCATCGATGCGAGCCACGGCAACAGCGCGAAGGACCACGTGCGGCAGGCCGCGGTCGTCCGTGAACTCGCGGAGCGGATCGGCGCCGGTGAGCGGGGTATCGCCGGGCTGATGCTGGAGAGCTTCCTGGTGGAGGGACGGCAGGACCTGACGCTGGGTTCAGCCGCTTCGCTCACCTACGGGCAGTCGATCACGGACGCTTGCCTCGGCTGGGACACGACGGCCGAACTGCTGGACACCCTCGCCGAGGCGGTGGACTCACGCCGCTGAGAGCCTCTCGAACGCTAGGAACGGTCCTTTCCTGGCAAATTCTGCAAGGAAAGGACCGTTCATGGCATCGCGCGGGGGCGTCGAGGGGGTGGAGGCCTCGCGTCTTGGGCCGCGAAGGGAGCTTTCGTCGCATGCCACGCGGGGATGGCGTCCTTCGCGTCAGGCCCCTGCCGTAGCGAAGCAGACCGCGAGGCTGTGAAGGCCACCTTGAGGGACCCAGAGTCCCTCAAAGTTCCCCTCACGCGACCCGAACCGTCACTCCAGCCCCAGCAGCCACGCCAGTCCAAGTACATGAAGGCCCCCGTCCTTGCGCCTAGGTACAGGAAGGGGTCCTTCACGTACTTCAAGGCAAGGGCCTACCGGTGCCAGTAGGACTCGATGATCTGCCAACGCTGGTAGTTGTGCCGCGCGTCCGCCAGCGCGTCGTGCTGGTCGTCCGGCGCCGAGGGCAGCTTCGGCTTGCCCGCGTCCTCCCAGCGTTGCCGCAGGTCCCGCGTGAACCGCGGCAGCTGACGCGGCAGCGCGGGCATCGGCCCCCACAGCTGCGCCAGCGCGACGTGGTCGTACGCGGCGAACCAGGCCCACAGCTCGATCCCGCCGGGCGGCTTGCCGAAGAACTCGAGCAGGTCCGTGCGGATCTTCTCGCGGCTGCGCCACGCCGGGTCGGCGGGCGACGGGAGTTTCGGGAGCACGTTGTCGCGGACCCAGGGGCCTGCCTTGCCGGGATCGAAATCGGTCGAGACCGCGTAGAACTCGCGTCCTCTTTCGTCCACGACACCGATCGACACCAGATCGATGGTCACGCCGTCCTCAATGAATTCGGTGTCGTAGAAAAAGCGCACCGGAGAACCCTAGTGGGGGCTCAGCCGACCTTGGTGTCCGGGATACGGGCGACGTCCTTGGCGGACGGCTGCGCGGGCACCTTGGGGCGGAGCCCCGCCTCTTCGGCGGCGATCAGTTCCTTCGCCTTGGCGGCGTAGATGTCGACGTACTCCTGGCCGGAGAGCTCCATGAGCGCGTACATGATCTCGTCGGTGATGGACCGCTCGATGAAGCGGTCGCCGGCGAGGCCTTCGTAGCGCGAGAAGTCGAGCGGCTTGCCGAAGCGGATCTCGAGGCGTCGCGGCCACCACATCTTCGAGCCGATCGGGTTGACCTTGTCGGTGCCGATCATGGCGACCGGGACCACGACGCCGCCGGATTCGAGCGCGATCCGCGCGACGCCGGTCTTGCCCTTGTACAGGCGGCCGTCCGGGGAGCGGGTGCCTTCGGGGTAGATGCCGAGGAGGTGTCCCTCGCGGACCAGCCGGGTCGCGGTGTCGAGCGCGGCCTGCGCGGCGTTGCCGCCGGAGCGGTCGATCGGGAACTGGCCGACGCCGGTGAAGAACCACTTCTTCAGCAGGCCCTTGAAGCCTTTTTCGGTGAAGTACTCCGATTTGGCCGGGAAGGTCACCTTGCGCTTCACGCGCAGCGGCATGAAGAAGGAGTCGGCGACCGCGAGGTGGTTGCCCGCGAGGATCGCGCCGCCGTGCTCGGGGATGTTCTCCGCGCCGACGACTTTGGTGGGCCACAGCGCCTTGAGCAGTGGCCCGATAAACACGTGTTTCATGAGCCAGTACAGCACTGCGAAAACTCCTCCTAGCAGCTCAACCCCCGCGCCCGATGGTCAAGACTACGAATCACGCACCCCCGGCACAACGAAGTCCACCCGGTTACCCGCACCCAGCGACGGATCTCACATCCGGTCCGGCCCGATTCCGCCGGTGGCCGGGGGCCCACAAGCCGCTCCGGTCGTGCGAACATAGGAGACCTACCCAGCTCTCACGGAAGGCGATCGCATGGCCGTCCTCGCCGGCGCGGAACCGTTCGCTCACACCGGTTCGACCGAAGCAGGGTTCCTGCTGTGCCACGGATTCACCGGCACCCCCGCGAGCATGCGGCCCTGGGGAGACCATCTGGCCGAAGCCGGTTACACGGTGCGCTGCCCGCTCCTTCCGGGACACGGGACCCGGTGGCAGGACATGAACCGGACAGGCTGGGAGGACTGGTACGGCGCGGTCCGTGAAGAGCTGCTCGCCCTCCTCTCGACCTGCGAGACGGTGTTCGTCGCCGGGATGTCGATGGGCGGGACACTGACGCTGCGGCTGGCCGAGGAGTTCGGCGACCGGATCGCGGGCATCGTGCTGGTGAACCCGGCCATCCTGACGCTGCGCTGGGACGCCAAGCTGCTGCCCGTCCTGTCGAAGATCCTGCGGTCGGTGCCGGGAGTGGCGAACGACATCGCGAAGCCCGGTGAGACGGAGCTTGCCTACTCACGGACGCCCGTGCGCGCCGCGGCGAGCCTGGTGAAGCTGTGGAAGGTCACCCGCGCGGATCTGGGCAAGGTGACCCAGCCGGTGCTGCTGCTCCACTCGGCCGTCGACCACATCGTGGAGCCGGTCAACTCCCAGGTGATCCTGGACGAGATCGGCAGCGAGGACGTGACCGAGGTGGTGCTGGAGAACAGCTTCCACGTCGCCACCCAAGACCACGACGCGGGCCTGATCTTCACGCGTACGGTGGACTTCGCCCGGTCCGTGCGCCGGGCGGGACAGGTGGACGCCGGATGAGCAGAGGCAAGGACGGGCCGGAGGACGTCGACGCGACGTTCGCCGAGATCGTGGCCGACCTCCGTGCGGAGGGCGTCGGTCTGTTCCCGGACGAGGAACTGGAGAAACCGGCGGAAAAGCCCGCCGAGAAGACCCCGCGGCCCGAGCAGCCGGACGCCGAACCCGAGCCGGGCTGGCGAGGGGGCGGCACCAGCTGGGACAAGACCCTCTTCGAGGACGACCCCGCCGGGTCGAGCGACGACGAGGGCCATTTCGTGCCGCCCGAGCCGCCTCCCCTGCCGCGTCCGCGCAAGGGCGCGTTCATCGTCCTGCTGTTCTTCCTGCTCGGCCTGCTGCTCCTGATCGCGCCCAACCTGATCGGCATGGGCACCCGGCTCGGCACCCCGCTCGGCATCCTCGCCCTCGCGACCGCGATCGCCCTGCTCCTGCTGCGGGTGCGCCAGGGGCCGCCGCCCGGTGCGGATCCGCACAACGGCGCCCAGGTCTGATCTGCCGGACAATTCGGAAGATGAAGATCGACTTCACCCCCTCGCGCCGGTCGACGGTCGGCGCGGAATGGGAGCTCGCCCTCGTCGACCGGCGGACCGGTGAGCTCTCGTCGGTCGCGGAAGAGGTGCTCGACGCCGTCCGTCCCGGCGGCGAGGAGGAGCATCCGAAGATCAAGCAGGAGCTGCTGCTCAACACCATCGAGGTGATCAGCGGGATCTGCGACACGATCGCCGAGGTCAAAGCCGATCTGAACGACTCGCTGGACGTCGTGCATTCGGTGCTCGACCCGCTGGGCGTCGAACTGTTCTCGGCGGGGTCGCATCCGTTCTCGACGTGGTACCAGCAGAAGGTCACCGACAAGGAGCGTTACGCCAAGCTCATCGACCGGACCCAGTGGTGGGGACGGCAGATGCTGATCTACGGCGTCCACGTGCACGTCGGCGTCGACCACCGCGACAAGGTCCTGCCGATCCTGGACGCGCTGCTCAAGTACGCGCCGCATCTGCAAGCGCTTTCGGCGTCTTCCCCGTACTGGGGCGCCGAGGACACCGGGTACGCGTCGAACCGCGCGCTGATGTTCCAGCAGCTGCCGACGGCCGGGCTGCCGTTCCAGTTCCGGAAGTGGACCGAGCTGGAGAGCTACGTCGACGACATGTTCACCACGGGCGTGATCGACCACTTCTCCGAGATCCGCTGGGACATCCGGCCCGCCCCGCATTTCGGGACGATCGAGATGCGGGTGTGCGATGGGCTGCCGACGCTGGAGGAGGTCGGGGCGATCTCCGCGCTGACCCAATGCCTGGTCGACGACTTCAGCGCGCGCCTCGACGACGGCGAGATCCTGCCGACGCTGCCGCCGTGGCACGTCCAGGAGAACAAGTGGCGCGCGGCGCGCTACGGCGTCGACGCGATCGTCATCCTCGACGCGGCGGGCAACGAACGGATGGTCACCGACGACACCTACGACCTGCTGAACCGGCTGGAACCGGTCGCCCGGCGCCTGGACTGCGCCGACGAACTGCGGTCGGTGGAGACCATCCTGACCTGCGGGCCCAGCTACCTGCGGCAGCGCGCGGTGGCGAAGCAGTACAACGGCAGCCTCCGCGCCGTCGTCGCTTCGCTCATCGCGGAGATGCGGGACGGGAAGATCGCGCGTCCTTAGTCGAGGTGCCCCAGAAGAGTGCCGGGGCCGAAGGTCGTGGCGCCCAGTGCCTCCACGCGGGACCGCAGTTCACGATCGGCGGTCACCACGACGACGTGGTCGTCCGGACCGGCCGCCCGGGCCTCCCGCGCGACGGCGACGATCCGGGAGTCCCCGTCGGACTCCGCCTCGACGACCTCGACACCGGGCACCGGCGCGACTCCCCGCGCCTTGCCCTCGACGACCAGCACGACCTTCGGCCACCACGACCATTCGCCGCCACCGGGGAGCGCCGGATCGGCGAGCCCGGTTCCGGCCAGGGTCGCGAGCTTGTCCCGCAACCGTTCCGCGGCCCCACGCCGGTCACGCCACCAGCCGTCCGGCCGCGACCCGACGACGTTCGCGCCGTCGACCACCAGTACCAGCCCGCGATCCAAGTGTTCCCTCAATCCCGGCCACGCCGCCGCGAAATCCCGGTGCAGCCTGAAGTCCGCGACCTCGGCCGCCCGGACCCACCGCAGTTCCGCGCTCTCCGCACTCGTCACCCTGGCCGAAAGCGGGCCGATCGGCGCGGCCAGGACCGTGGTGTAGCGCCAGTTCCCGTGATCGACGTGCGACGCCGCCAGCGCGCGGACCCGGCCGGGCGGGATGTCCGCCTCCTCGTGCGCCTCCCGGGTGGCGGCCTCACGCGGGCTCTCCCCCGCCTCGACGGCGCCCCCAGGCAGCGCCCAGGTACGTCCATGATGGACCCACCAGGCCCGCCGCTGCAGCAGGACACCGCGCGCGGGATCGGACAACAGCAGCCCGGCGGCGCCGTTCAAACCCCAGTGAAGATGCCCGAAGTCGCATTTCACGAAGCCGTTGCCGTCTCGCCGGGTCACGGCTTCAGCCTGTCACACCGACCTGGGCGCCGGGAGCCTTCGCCGCGTCGACGGCGAGCGCGGCGGCACCGACGATCGCCGAATCGTCGCCGTGGTGCGCGGCCCGGATCCGCGCCAGCGGACGGTGCCCGGCGCCGGTGATCTTGTCCGCGTAGCGTTCGCGCGCCTCGTCGAGGAACAGCGGCGCCGATTCGGACACCCCGCCGCCGATCACGATGATCTCGGGATCGAAGACGTCGGCGACCAGGGCCAGGCCCTCGGCCAGCCATTTCGCCAGCTCGGTCATCGCGCGCTGGGCGATCGGGTCGCCGTCGCGGGCGGCACCGGCGACCCGGCGGCCGGTGACCGAGCCGGGATCTCCCCTGGTCTCGCGCGCGAGCACGGTCGAGCGGCCGGGATGCCGCGCGAGCAGTTCCACCGCCGTCGCGGCCAGCGCCGTCCCACTGCAGTACCGCTCCCAGCAGCCGTACTTCCCGCACGGGCAGGGCCTGCCGCCGGGGACGACGGTCAGATGCCCGAGTTCCGGCGCGACACCGTACGCGCCCCGGTAGATCTTGCCGTCGAGCAGCAGTCCCGCGCCGATGCCGGTGCCCAGTGCGATCAGCGCGGCGACATGAGCGCCACGGGCGGCCCCGAAGCGGTACTCGCCGACCGCGGCGGCGTTCACGTCGTGTTCCAGGGTCACCGGCAGGCCGACCCGCTTTTCGATGCGCTCGGCGACCGGCGCGGCACGCCAGGACAGATGCGGCGCGAACATCACCGTCCGGCGGTCCTTCGCGACGAACCCGGCGACCGCGAGGCCGACACCGGAGACGTCGTGCCGGTTGCGGAGATCTTCGACGACCCCGGCGATGGCGTCCTCGAGCGCGTCCTCCCCGCTGGGAGTCCCGACCCTGGCCGTGTCCATCAGCGAGCCGTGCTCGTCCACCACGCCGGCGCGCACACTCGTGCCCCCGACGTCCACCCCTACCGTCAGCAACTCAGTTCTCCCGGTCCGGCTGCCAAGCGTCGCGCCTGGTCACCGTGATGTGCTGGACCCGCGAAGCTCCCACCTGGACATCTTCGGCCGTGGGCTCCTTCCGCGCAGGCTGGAACCCCGGCATGTGCACGCCCGCCTCGGGTTCCCATCGATCGGCGAGCACCGCCCGCAGCAGCGCGACGAGCTGCGCGGCCTGCTCCATCAGGCGTGCCACGAACTCGGGCCGCTCCCCGCGGAACACCCCGACGATCGCGCACAGCGGGCACCAGCCGCCGGAATCGTGGTCGGTGCACCCGTGCCCGGCGGAGATCAGGCCCTCGAGCCACGGCGCGGCGTGCTCGACGACCAGCTCGACCAGGAGGCGGATCTCTTCGGCCAGGTCGAGCGGCCCCGATCCGGTGTTCTCGTTGTTCTCGCTCACCCGGGTCCCCGGTTCCCGGCCAGGCTCACGACCAGGCCGTGCGCGTCGGATTCCGCACCGGTGATCCGGCACGGGCGCAACATCTCCGGCAGCGCGATCAGCCGCCGGAAACCGTCCACGGTGACGGCGAGATCATCGTCCACTCTGGCCAGGTCCACTTCGGAGTCGCGGTGCAATGGCACCGCGATCCGCAGCTCGTAGCCGCTGTCCGATTCGGACACCCGCAACAGCGGGGTCACACCTTTTTCGTTTCCCGCCAGGGGATCCAGGCCCCGGTAGAGCTCGTACGCGATCTCCTGCAGCGCCTCGAGCCCCACCGGCTCGACCGCGCGATACTCGACAGGCTTCACCTGCCCGGGCCCGAAGCCCGCCTCGGCGAGTTCGGCGAGGACGGTGTTCTGCTGCGCGCGCCGGGTCCGCATCCAGGTGGCCGCCGCGCCGCGCCAGAACCCGGGCGCGGGCATCAGCCGGTTGACGATCAGGCCGTCGACCAGGATTCCGCGCAGGGCAAGGGAACTGAGCGTGCGGCGGGCTTCCGCGACGACGACGCGTTCCGGGGTCAGCACGAGCCGCACGGTCGTGGTGGCCGGATCGGTCAGCAGGGTGCGCAGCGACTCCAGATGCGCGCCGAGCCGCCGCACCGCGGTCGCCGTCCGCCGCGCGCCCGGTTTGAACATCCTCGACAAATAGCCGGAGACGGCTTCGGGCAACGCCAGCAGGCGCAGCGTTTCCGCGGTCGGTCCACAGTCGACGACGACCGTCTCCCAGGGACCGTGCTCGGCGAGGCGCTGCACTTCGGTGAGGGCGAGGAGTTCGTCCACACCAGGCACCACGGTGAGTTCTTCGGCGTCGAGCGAGTCGAGGCCCGCTCCCGCGAGCGCGGCCTGAAGTTCCTGCCGGAGTTCGCGCCAGGTGCTGTCGACGAGGCCGCGGGTGTCGATCTGGGCGGCATGGAGAAGGGTGTCCACTTCGGACGGTTCGCCGCCGAGCGCGCGGCCGAAGGCGTCACCGAGGGAATGCGCCGGGTCGGTCGAGACCACGAGCGTCTTCCTGCCCCGGCCCGCCAGTGCCGCCGCCGTCGCCGCGGCCAGCGTGGTCTTGCCGACACCCCCCTTGCCGGTGAACAGCAGGATCCGCATGCCTACCCTTCGACTCAGGATGCTTCAGCGCGCTTCTTGAGCTCCTTGAGCGCGGTGTCCATGACCATCTTCTCGGCCTTGCGGCGCAGCAGCCCGATCATCGGCAGCGCCAGCTCGACGGACAGCGTATACGTGACCTTGGTGCGGCCGGCGCCCAGCGCTTCGAGGGTGTAGCGGCCGTTCTGGGCCTTCTGCATCTGCCCCTTGACCAGGTGCCAGCTGACTCCGTTGCCGTCGGCGTCCCAGTCGTACTCGAGGGTGTAGACGTCCTTGATGGGCCCGGCGTCGAGGGTGAGTTTCACCTGCTTGGCGCGGCCGTTGTCGTCCTCGGCGAGGACCTCGGTCTCCCGGACGGCCTTGGCCCATTCCGGGTACGCGGGGAAGTCGGCGATGACGGCCATGACCCGCGCGGGCTCGGCGTCGACCTCGATGGACTGCGTGGACTGCTCGGCCATGCCCCGAACTCTAGCCGGGACCGACTGTCACCAGCGAAGCACGTAGGGCTGAGAGGTCTCTTTGAAGTGACCGACGTTACGGCATTCGGTCCTGCCGACCCTCGTCCGCGGGGTCAGCGGCTGGTGGACGTGCCCGAAGACCGACCAGCGCGGCCGCTGCTCGCGGATGAGGTCCACCAGCGCCGCCGAACCGATCTCGGACCGCCGCGCGATCACGTCGTAGGTCAGTTCCGGGATGGCGGGCGGGATGTGGCTGCACAGGACGTCCACCCTCTCCAGCCCGGCGACCGCGGCGTCGTACTCCTCGCGGGTGCGCAGGTACGGCCGCCAGAAGCCGTTGCGGCGCGGGACCACGTTCGGCGGGAGCAGCGCGCCGCCGATGAACCCGAAGCGCAGCCCGCCGAACTCGGCGACCTCGCCGTCGAGGACGGTGGTGCCGTCGCCGGCGAACTCGGGCCACAGCGACGGGTCGTCGACGTTGCCGGGGGTCGCGAACGTCGGAGCGGTCAAAGCGCCGAACAGGACGGCGTACTGGTCCTGGATCGCCTCGCCGACCGCGGCGGCGGGATCGGCCAAAGTGGCCCACAACGATCGCGAGAAGGCAACGGTCTCATCACGAGTGCCCTCACGCCGCAGCCGCGCGAACTCGCCGACCTTCTCGGCGCCGAACAGCGCGCCCATGATGCCCTTGTCGTGCTCGCGGTAGTCGACGAAGTCCAGCAGGTCGCCCAGCACGACCAGCGCGTCGGCGCCGTCGCCCGCGCGTTTGAGCGCGTCGGCGTTGCCGTGCACGTCCGACACCACGTGAACCCGCATGCTCTCCCCTACTCGGCCCGGGGACCGACCCCGGGCTCGCGCCCGTCCTCGAGGACCTCCTTGAGCCCGAGCGCGATCGCCTTGGCGGCACGGGCCCTGCGATCGAACTCCCGCCGCAGGTCACGGGGCTGGAGCACGCGCGGCGCCCCGTCCGGACCGGCGGGAGTGGCGCGCAGGAAGTAGTGCAGCAAAGTGCCGTCGAGCACCGGCTCGAGCCAGACCTCCATGGTACCGATCAAGGCACCGCGCACGGTCCAGCGCAATCCTTCGTCGCCGCGATCGGTGTAGACCTCCAGGACGAGGTCCGGCCAGTAACGTGACCAAGATCGCGGATCGGCGAACGCGGCGGCCACGGTGGAGGGCGGGACCACGAGGAAGGTCTCGTCGACGATGTCGAGAGCTGGCGGAGCCTGGTTCACAGCGGCAGAATGTCATGCCCTGGGTATGGCCGATTCGTCAGCATGGTCTTAAGGTGCACGGCACGCTAAGTTGACTGGCGGGTAACACCGGTCACACCACTTGCACGCGAACACGGAGGTTCCTCGTGCGCGAATACAGCGCCCCCGCCGCCACTCCGGTGAACGACGACGAAAATCTCGCCGACGTCGTCTGGGCGAACGCCGAGCGGTTCTCCGATGTGGTGAGTTTCCGCCGCCAGGTCGACGGTACCTGGTTGGACGTCACCGCCAAAGACTTCGCCGCCCAGGTTCTGGCCGTGGCCAAGGGAATGGCCGAGGCGGGCATCGCTCCGGGCGACCGGGTCGGGCTCATGTCCAAGACCCGCTACGAATGGACCCTGATCGATTTCGCGATCTGGGCCGCAGGCGCGGTCACCGTCCCGATCTACGACACGTCCTCGGCCGAGCAGGTCCACTGGATCCTCTCGGACTCGGCCGCGAAGGCCGTGTTCGTCGAGACCGACGAACACGTCGCCACGCTGGAGACCGTCAAGGGCCGTCTCGACGCCCTGGAGCACACCTGGCAGATCGAGGGAGGTGCCGTCGAGCGCCTCACCGAGCAGGGTGCCGGACTCAGCGACGACGACCTCCATGAGCGCCGCCGCACGGTGAAGGCCGGCGACCTGGCCACGATCGTGTACACCTCGGGCACGACCGGCCGCCCCAAGGGCGTCGAGCTGACCCACCGGAACCTCCTCGCCGAGATCCGCGCCGACATCGCCGCGTTCCCGCAGCTGATGGAGCAGGGCAACTCGCTGCTGGTGTTCCTGCCGCTCGCGCACGTCCTCGCCCGCGCCATCGCGGTGACCGCGCTCAGCGCGCGGGTGACCCTCGGGCACACCTCGGACGTCAAGAACCTGGTCGCCGACCTCGGCACCTTCCGGCCGACGTTCGTCGTCGCCGTGCCGCGGGTGTTCGAGAAGGTCTACAACGGCGCGAAGCAGAAGGCGCACGGTGACGGCAAGGGCAAGATCTTCGACGCCGCCGAAGCCACCGCCGTCGCGTACAGCCAGGCCCAGGACACCGGCGGCGCCGGGCTGGGCCTCAAGATCAAGCACGCGCTGTTCGACAAGCTGGTGTTCACCAAGCTGCGCGCGGCCCTCGGCGGCCGGTGCGTGGCCGCGGTGTCCGGCGGTGCCCCGCTCGGCGTGCGGCTCGCGCACTTCTTCCGCGGCATCGGCGTCCCGGTGTTCGAGGGCTACGGCCTGACCGAGACGTCCGCCGCCGCCTGTGTCGGCACCCAGGACGGATTCCGCGTCGGCACCGTGGGCCGCCCGGTCGCCGGCACCTCGGTGCGGATCGCCGAAGACGGCGAGATCCTGCTCAAGGGCGACGTCGTCTTCAGCGGCTACTTCAACAACCCCGAAGCGACCGCCGAAGCGCTCGAAGACGGCTGGTTCCACACCGGCGACCTCGGCGAGCTGGACCGGGACGGGTTCCTCAAGATCACCGGCCGCAAGAAGGAGATCATCGTGACCGCGGGCGGCAAGAACGTCGCCCCGTCCGGGCTCGAGGACACCATCAAGGCCAGCCCGCTGGTCAGCCAGGCGATGGTCGTCGGCGACCAGCGGCCGTTCATCGGCGCGCTGATCACCATCGACGAGGAGTACTTCCCGTCGTGGAAGTCGCAGCACGGCAAGCCCGCCGACGCCTCGGTGTCCGACCTGGCCGATGACGCCGAGCTGCGCGCCGAGATCCAGACGGCCGTCGATCAGGCCAACAGCGCGGTTTCGCAGGCCGAGGCGATCAAGAAGTTCACGATCCTCTCGAAGGACTTCACCGAGGCAGGCGGCGAGATCACGCCGAGCCTGAAGCTGAAGCGCAACATCGTGAACAAGAACTACGCGACCGACATCGAAGCCCTGTACAAGAAGTAGGCTCGTGAGTACATGAAGGCCCCCTTCCTTGCGCCTCAGTACAGGAAGGGGGCCTTCATGTACTGAGGCGACGTTGCGAAAGTGGCTTTCGCAACACCGGGCCGGGCCGAGGTGGCGTCTAGGCGGACAAAGTGGCTGAAGGACGCTTTCACCGCATGTCATGCAGGAAAAGCGCCCTTCACCACGCACAGAAGAGGGCTTTCGCAACGCCTCTGACGATCATCCATTGTGGACAAAGCTGTCCCGAAGGTCACCTTTATGACGTTGAGTGTCCTGAAGGTGCCCTTCAGGACACTCGCCTGCCCGGGCGGCGAAGCGTCTTTCAGCCGATCTTCGCGTCCCACTCGATGTGGTGCCGGTACAGCCAGTTCCGGTCCCGGTCGGACGTCGTCCCCGACGATACCGCCGCACTGCCGGCCACCAGCTCCTCCACCCGCGCCCGCCTCAGCCGTTCGTAGGCCGCGAAAGCCGTTGGCGCGTCGGGAAGATCCCGCAAGCACTGCGCCAGTACGACACTGTCCTCCAACGCCATCGACGCGCCCTGCCCCGCGGCGGGCGAGGCCGCGTGCGCCGCGTCGCCCACGAGCACCATCGACTCGTTGAACCACACCGGCGTCGACGGGACGTCGTAGGAATGCCCACCGAAGACCTCGTCTCCGGTGGACTGGATGATTTCCGCGGCTGGCAACGGTTCCCCGTCGAAAGCGGCGAAAGCGGCCGAGCGCCATTCGGCGGGCGACAGGCCGGAGCGCACGCCTTCGGCCGTGGGAAGCCGCGCGAACCAGTACGTCGCGCCATCGGGCGTACTCGTGTAGCCGAAGAAGGCGTGCAAGCTCTGAATCATCCGATAGAGGGACGGTGCCTGCGGGATGCTCGTGTCGGTCGTGTAGCCGTAGACGACGTCGAGGCCCGTCGAGCGCGGCGGCGGGCAGTCCGGGTCGATGATGGTCCGGACGACCGAGCGAAGCCCGTCGGCACCGATCAGGATGTCGCCTTCGGCCACGGACCCGTCCTCGAAGCGAGCGACTCCCGGTGTGGCGGAAACCAGCCGTTTCCCGCGTTCGAAGGAGATCCCGCGCGAGATCGTTTCCTCTTGCAGCGCACGGTAAAGCGACGCTCGCGTCATCGTGCGCGGCCCGGCGAGCCCGTCGATGTCGAACGACCGCCGTTCGACGGTCCGCCCGTCCGGCGTCACGAGTTCCAGGCCCACCGCCTCGAAGGACTTGTCGATCACCGGCCCCTCGGCGCCGATCGCGCGCAGGGCGTCCATGCCGTTGTGCATGATCGTCAGGAACGCGCCCGCGTCCTCGCCGCCGGACGGGTACGCCTCGTGGACGCTCGCTTCGATCCCGGCCAGCCGCAACGCCATCGCGGTCACCGTGCCCGAGATGCCGCCGCCGATGATCACAGCCTTCACCGCTGCCCCCTGTCGTGTCGCCGTCACCCGACGGTACCGGGAAACGGCGACCCGGCAGAGGGATTCACGCACCGCCGCTGGCGACGATGTCGCCGTTGACCCCCTTGGGGAAGAACCCGCCCTCCTTCACCGGGCCGGGGTTCAGGTAGACGACGTTCAGCACCCGGTCGGCGCCGCGGCCGAAGCAGATGCCGTTGTCGTCGGTCGGCACGATGTTGGCCTGGTTGCCGAGCAGGATGCCCTGGTCGTCGTCGCCGGGACCGTCGAGGGCGTCGCGGGCGTTGGAGATCTTGGCCGCCGCGTCACCGAGGCCGCGGTCGAACAGCGAGGTCCGGATGGTGGCGGCGTGATAGGCCTCGGCGGCCAGGATGCCCGCGGCCGCGTCCAGGAACGTCTTGTTGGTGATCAGCGGCGCCGCGCCCTTGTAGGCCGTCACGCCGACGTCCTCGAACAGGAACGCCGCCAGCAGGAAGTTCTTCTCGTTGGCGAACGGGTCGAACTGCTGGTACTCGCCGATCAGCCCGGCCGCGCGAGCCGCGGCGGTGAAGCTGTCCTTGAGGTCGATCTCGGGCCGCGACACCGCGGCCTCGCCCAGCGCGCCGCGCAGGAACTCGACGTGCGCGACCTCGTCCCCGGCGATCTCCTTCGCGAACTGGTGCAGCGTCTTGTCGTGGAACATCACTTTCTTGCCGCCGACGACGCCACCCTGGGCGCCGACGCCGCCGGTGAGATCGTCCGGCAGCCCGCGGCCGTGGACGGCGAAGGAGTAGAACTCGGCTTCGAGGTACTCCAGGTTGAGCGCGAAGTTGAGCACGGCCGCGTCACTGGGGGCCTCCGCGGCGGCAGCGGCCTCACCCGTCGCCGAAGCGGACGAAGTGGCCTGCACCCCGAGATAGGTCGCGCCGACCACACCGAGCCCCGCCGCGCCGGCGGCCTTCAGGAACCGGCGGCGATCCGTGCGGTTCTCGGCGCTGCGCGAGATCAGGGTACGAACGAAGGGCTTTCCGAACACGAGTGGTTCCTCTCGTCTTTGCGGTGCACACCCACCCACTCGGACGTTCGGAACCACTCGTGATCCGGATTGGAGAAGATCTCGGAATTATTTCTTCGTCGCCGCGGCAAGGCGGACGCAGACGGCGAGACCGCGGATGGCCTCTTCGACTTCGGCCAGCTCAGGGTACGTCGGCGCGATGCGGATGACGGCGTCGTCGGGGTCGTCACCGTACGGGTGGGTCGCGCCGGCCGGGGTCAGGGCGATCCCCGCCTCCTTGGCCAGCCGCACGACCTCCTTGGCGGTCCCCGACGGCACGGTCAGCGAGATGAAGTACCCGCCGATCGGCTTGGTCCAGGACGCGAGGCCCGATTCGCCGAGTTCCTTGGTCAGGATCTCGTCGACGGCCGCGAACTTCGGCCCGATCAGCTCGGCGTGCTTGCGCATGTGCTCGCGGACGCCGTCCTCGTCACGCAGGAACAGCGCGTGGCGGAGCTGGTTGACCTTGTCCGGGCCGATGGTCCGCTTGCCGATGAGGCCGGTCCACCAGGCCAGGTTCGCCTCGGAGGCACCGAAGAAGCCGACGCCGCCACCCGCGTAAGTGACCTTCGAGGTGGAACCGAAGACGAACACGCGGTCGGCGTTGCCCGCCTCGGTGGCCAACGCGAGCAGGTCCGCCAGGTGCGCCTCTTCGTCGGTGAGGTGGTGCACGGCGTAGGCGTTGTCCCAGAAGATCCGGAAGTCCGGGGCGGCCGTGGTCATCGTCGCCAGACGGCGCACGGTGTCGTCGCTGTAGGTGACGCCGGTCGGGTTGCTGTACTTCGGCACGCACCAGATGCCCTTGACCGCGGCGTCCTCGGCGACGAGGCGCTCGACGACCTCCATGTCCGGGCCGGTCTCGGTGAGCGGCACCTGGATCAGCTCGATCCCGAAGCGCTCGGCCAGCGCGAAGTGGCGGTCGTAACCCGGCACGGGGCACAGGAATTTGACGCTCGGCTCGTCGGCCCAGCGGCGCTCGGCGCCGGGGAGCTTGCTGAGGAAGGCCTGCACGATCGAGTCGTGCATCAGCTCCAGGCTTGAGTTGCCCGCGGCCAGCAGCTGCTCGGCCGGGACCTGCAGCGGCCCGGCGAAGATGCGGCGGAGCTCGGGCAGGCCCTTGAGCCCGCCGTAGTTGCGGACGTCCGTGCCGTCTTCGGCCTTGCGCACGTCTCCGGGGAGGGCAAGCAGCCCGTCGGCGAGGTCCAGCTGACGAGGGGACGGCTTGCCGCGGGTGATGTCCAGGGAGAGGCCACGGTCGACGAGGGCCGCGTAGTCGCGGCGGGCGCTCTCGACATCGACAGGTGCAGTGGTCATGCCTAACGCTAAACCCGGGGACGGTCCGACGTGAGACGAGGGTGGCCCTAGGGCCGGCGCGCACAAGATCCGATAACGGTTCCGGCGTGTTTTTCAGCGATCCTAACGAGGCCAAATCCCCTATTGCCCCGTCACCTTTTCCCGCATTCTCGGCAGTACGAGGAAAAGGGGAGAGAAATGGGAGCGAGGAAATGGGCGGCGGTGACGCTGATGGCGGCGGGCGCGCTGGCCGCGTGCGCGGTACCGAATCAGGGAACGGCACTGCCCGCCGTCATGGTGGCCGCTCCGCCGAACACGATCGTGATCCAGCCACCCGCGGTCGCCGCTCCGCCGCGGACGGTCTATGTCACGCCCTCGGTTCCCGTGGTGCAAACGGTGATCGCCTTCTACGACGCGATCAACCGTCGTGATTTCCTCACCGCCTGGAATCTCGGCGGGCAACGGCTGGCGAAAGGCGGCGCTTATGCCTCCTGGGTCAGTGGATACGCGTCGACTTCCTGGGCCGACCTCACCGTGACGGGAGTGATCGGGAACACCGTGCACGTCCATCTTTCGGCTCGCCAGACCGACGGTTCGCTGCGTACTTTTTCCGGTTCCTACACCGTTTCCGGCGGCGCGATCACCGGCGCGAACATGAAACGCCTCTCCTGATCACAGCGGAGTCAGCTGCGAGATCTTCCATCGGCCGTCGACGCGGTGCGCGGTGACCGAAAGCTGCGAGACCGTCGACTGCGGCGCGCCGCCACCGGCGGTCATCGTCTGCTGGTCGAGGAACAGCAGCACCTCCGCCTGGTCGCCGCGCAGGGACCGGACACCCAGCGACCGGACCGTCGTCGTCCGCACGAGCTTCTGTTCCTCGGCCCGTTTCCGCGCCGAGGCGAACTGGTCCCGGTACTGCCCGGTCGCCTCGCCGGTCAGCACGTCGGCCGCGGCCCGCTCGGTGCGCGCGAGGTTGCTGTAGTCGTAGGAGAAGACGGCCTTCACCCCGGCTCCGACCTGGTCCGCGACCTCGGCCGTGGCGGCCTGGTCCACCAGTGCCGCGTTGCCGTCCGAGCCCAGCGAAGACGCCTCGATGCCGAACCACACCGCGCAGCCGGTCGCCAGCGCGATGATCGCGATCAGGATCCGCGGGACACGTCCGGTCATGATCCGGCCGCCTGGACCGCGCTGACCTTCCAGCCGCCCTCGACGCGCTGGTAGTCCACGGTCAGCCTGCTCACCTTGGGCGCGGCCGAGCCGCCACCAGTGCTGACCCGCACATCCAGCACGGCCATCAGCCGCGCCGTCCCGGCGGTCGCGTCGAGTTCGGTGACCGCGGCCTGCTTGAGCTTCGCGGTGGCGACGGTCTTGCTCGCGGTCGCCCGGTCGATCTGGATCTGCCGGTCGCCGGTGAGATCCTTGCCGAGCCGTCCCGTGGTGACGCCGAGCCAGCGGTCGACGTCCTGGGCGCCGCTGCGGTAGTCGATCGTGTTGAGCACTTCGAGCTGGCCGGACGCGGCGGACAGGACGGCTTCGCGTTCCCGTCCCCTCGCCAGGCCGTCGTCCTGGGCGGCGCTCCACCACGACCAGCCGAACCAGGCTGCCGCGAGGACCGCCAGCGCGGCGAAGACGGTGAGGGCGCGGGTGAGCACTACTTGCCGCCCAGCAACGCGCCCAGTCCGCCCGGCGCGGATCCGGTGAGCAGGCTCAGCACACCCGGCAGCTGAGCGGATTCCGCCGCCTGCGGGGTCTGCTTCGGCCGCTCGGGAACCGCGGGCGGCTTTCCCGCGTACGGGGCGTTCTGCGAGCCTCGTACGCCGGTGGGGCTTCCTGGCGGCTCGGCGCAATACGCCTGGGTGTTCACCGGCGCCTCGGTGGTGTCGTTGGCGGGACGTTGTTTCGTGCCCTCGTACCCCTTCGTGCACGAGACCGGGTCGAAGAAGTTGAACACCACGCCCAGGTGACCGGTGCCGTCCGGCGACGTCGAACGCGAGAACGCCGAGATGATCGGGTACGCGACGAGCAGTTCCTCGATCGCGTCGGTGCGGGCGGAAGTGATCTGGGCGGTCGTGAGCGTGTTCGCGAACAGCACGCCGAGGTCGATCCCGGAGACCGCGAGCACGTCGCTGATCTGGCGGCTCAGCTTCGGTGCCTCGTCGATCACGCGCCGCAGGTCCGGGTCGGACGTCTTCAGCTGCGCGGCGATCGTCTTGAGCCCGCTGGAGAACTGGGTGATGTTGTCCGCCTGCCGACGCTGGGTGTCCAGCACCGTCCGCGAGTTGGCGAGCAGGCCCTGGGTGTCGGGCAGGTACTGGGTCGCGGTCGCGGTGAGGGAACCGGTGCTGTTCAGCAGCTGACGCAGATCCGGGCCCGCGTTCGCGAAGGCCTCGTAGGTCTCGTCGACGACGGTCTTCAGCGATTCCGGTTTCACACTCGACACGAGTTTGTCCAAATTGGACAGGACAGTGTCCGGCGCGAGCGGGATCGAGGTCTTGTCCCGTTTGATGACCGACCCTTCGGCCAGGTACGGGCCGTTTTCGTGCATGGGCAGCAGATCGACGTACTGCTCCCCCACCGCCGACCGGTTCGCGACCGCGGCCTTGGTGTCCGCGGGGATCTTCGGCGCGCCCGAATCGATGTCGAGACCGAGGTCGATACCGTGTTCGGTGAGTGTCATCGACGCGACCTTGCCGACCGCGACACCGCGGTAGGAGACCTCGGCGTTGACGAAGATCCCGCCGGAGTCCACGAGCTGCGCGGTGACGAGGTAGCCGCGGGTGCCGAAGAGCCGGTCCAGCCCGGCGTACTTGCCGCCCGCGTAGACGACCGAAACCACCGCGATGACGATGAACACCGCCATCTTGATCTTGGTCTTGCGCGTGATCACCGGCCACCTCCCAGCAGCGGTCCGAGGATCCCGCCGAGCACGCCACCGAGCACGTCCCCTTGGGGCGTTTGAGGAGCCTGAGGGAGATCGCCGCCGGGCAGCGGCAGCACCGGCGGCGCGGCACCGTTGTTGAACGGGATCGCGCCGGGCGTGCCGGTGCCCTGGGTGCCGGGCAGCTGGATGATCGGCTGCGAGGAGTTGTTCATGTTCTCCAGGAACGTGTCCAGGTTCAGGTCGATCTTCGCTTCCACGTTCGCGTAGTCGCCCTTGATCACGTTGCCTGCGTAGTCCGGGAACGGGTATGTGAGCAGGATCCGCAGCGCCGTCGGCAGGTCCTGGCCCGCTTCGGTCAGCTTCTGCAACGTCGGCTGCAACGCGCGGAGATTCGCGACCAGCGTGTCCTTGCTCGCCTTGATGGTGTCGGTCGCGACCACGGACAGCGTGTTCAGCGACTGCAGCATGCCGACCAGCTGATCCCGTTGCTCGGTCACCACCTTGAGCCCCGGCGAGAGGTTGTCGAGCGCGTTCGTGAGGTTCTGCGTCTGGCCGACGAGGGTCTTGGACAGCTTGTCGAGACCGTCGATGGCCCGCAGGATCTCGCCCTTGTGCCCGTCGAGTTCGGTGGCCAGCTTGTCCACTTGGGACAGCAGGGAGCGGACCTCGGCCTCGTTGCCGGTGAGCGCTTCGTTGAGTTCGCGGCTGATCTTCTGGATCTGCTCGACACCGCCGCCGTTGAGCAGCAGGGAAAGCGCGCCGAGGACCTCCTCGACCTCGGGGTTGCGGTTCGTGCGGTCCAGCGGGATCTTCGCGCCCTCGGCGAGTGTTCCCTCGGGTTTCTCGGGGGCGTGCAGGTCGACGAACTTCTCGCCGAGCAGACTGGACTGCCGCAGCTCGGCACGCGCGTTCGCGGGCAGCGCGATGTCGCCGTTGACGACCATGCTGACCCACGCCGAACGCGTGTCCGGCGCGAGATCGATCTTCTCGACCCGCCCGACCGGGACGTCGTTGACCTTCACACTCGCCTGCGGCACGAGGTCGAGGACGTCGGAGAACTGCGCGGTGAGCCGGTACGGGTGGTCGCCGAGATCCGCACCGCCCGGCAAGGGCGTGTTGTACAGCCCCGAAAAACCACCGTCACTGCAGCCGGCCAGCACGAGGACGCCTGCCATGACTCCCGCGATCTTCTGCCGTTGCCGCTTCATTTCGGCAGCCCCTTCGTCATGACGTCGACGAGCGGGAGCGGCAGCGGTGGCAGTTCGCCGCTCTGCAACGAGGCCAGCACCTGCGGGACCGACGGGAGTTTCAGCGTTCCGTCGAGGACCGGCGCGAGCTGTTTGCAGATATTGCCCAGCGCGTCCGGGATCGGCTTCGGCGTACTCGCGCTGATCAGGCGGCACACCGTCAGGATCGGCGGATGCGTCAGCTCGTTCAGGTTGTCCCGCACCGCGATCGTGCCGGACGCAGCGTCGTAGGAGTTGATGAAGTTGGTCGCCCCGGTCGGCGCGATGTCGATCACCTCGGCGAGCGAGGCCCGCTGGTCCACGAGCACCTTGGTCAACCCGGCCAGCTTGTCCACATTGGACGAGAGAAGGCCCTTGTTCTCCGCGACGAACTTCTCCACGTCGCCCATCGCCGTCGCCAGGGAGTTCAGCGCGGCGCCCACGTCGGCGGAATCCGTGGCCAGGAAACCGCTGACGTCCGCGGCCCGGCGGTAGAACTCGTTGAGCTGCTTGTCGCTTTCGGCCAGCGCGCCGGTGAAGGAGTTCAGGTTCTGGATCGTGGTGAACAGGTCACCTTTGGAGCTGTCCAGGGTCTTGGCCAGTTCGGACAGCCGCGTCACCGTGGTATTGAGGTTCTTGCCGTTGCCGTCGAGGTTCGCGGCCGCGGTGTCGAGCACGTCGGACAGCGCGCCATCCTTGTTGGCGCCGTTGGGTCCCAGGCTGGTCGAGAGCTTGTCGAGACTCGTGTAGAGGTCGTCGAGTTCGGCGGGCGTCGCGGTCTTCTCCTTGGCGATCACCGTGTCGGAGGCCATTTCGGGGCCGCTCTCGTACGCCGGGGTCAGCTGGACGTACCGGTCGCTGACCAGGCTCGGCGCGACGACGACGGCTCCCGCGTCGGCCGGGATCGGCGTGTCGCCGTCGATCCGCATGTCGACCCGGACCGCCTCGCCCTGCGGCGTGACCCCGGTGATCTCCCCGACCTTCACCCCGAGCACCCGGACCGACGAACCCGCGTAGAGCCCGACGGTCTTCCCGAAGTAAGCACTGATCCGCGTCCCGCCTGGCTCCTTGAACACCAGCCACAGCCCGGCGGTCAGGAGTAGCACGAGGACACAGGCGAACGCGACCCAGTCGTAGACCGTGCGGGTGCGAGTGCTCATCGTCCGCCCACCCCCTGGTTCGGCGCCGCGATCGGCGGGGTGCAGCCCTCCGGGTTCACCTGGAACGCGCCCGCGATGATCGTCGGCGGCAGGAGCCCGCACAGGTAACCCTCGAACCAGCGCCCGTTGCCGGTGGCGTTGGCGCCGACGCGGGCGAACGGCGCCATCAGCGCGAGGCTGCGGCTGAGGTTGTCCTGGTTGCGCTGCAGGATGTCGGTGACCTTGCCGAGTTTCTCCAGTGTCGGCTTCAGCTGTTGCCGGTTGTCGGCGACGAGACCGGACAGCTGCGCCGAGACCTGTTGCGTGCCCTTGAGCAAGGTGCTGATCGCGTCCTTCCGGTTCTGCAGTTCGGCGAGCAGGAGATTGCCGTCGTCGAGGATCCGTTTCAGCTGGGCGTTGCGGTCGGACAGCGTCTTGGACACCTTGCTCGTGTTGGCCAGCAACGTCTTCAGGTCACCGTCGCGTGAGGACACCGTCTTGGACAAGGAGGACAGGCCGCTCAGCGCGTCCTTGAGGTACTGCGGACTGTCCTTGAGCGCGTCGGAAAGGACCGTGAAGCTCGTCGCCAGCTGGGCGGTGTCGATTTCGCCGACCGTGCCCGACAGCTCCTGGAACGCGTCCTGCAGCTCGAACGGAGTCCGCGTGCGGTCAAGTCCGATGGTGGTGTTCGGGTCCTGGTTCCCCTTGCCCTTCGGCGTGAGCGCGAGGAACTTCTCGCCCAGCAGTGTCTTGATCTCGATCGACGCGGCGGTCGCGTCGCCGATCCGGACATCCTTGACCCGGAACTTCACCAGCACCTTCTTGCCCGCCAGCTCCACCGAGCTGACCTGGCCGACCTTGACCCCCGCGACCTGCACCTCGTTGTCCGGCGCCAGCCCTGCGGACTCGCCGAAATACGCGGAGTACGTCGTACCGCTGCCGAACAACGGGATCCGGTCGGAGAAGTACGTCGTCGCGGTGACCAGCACGATCAGGATGAGCGTCACGCCGCCGACCACGGCCTGGTTGCGTTCCTTGAGCGGCTTCACGGCCCGCACCTCTCCGGTCGCTGCGTGCCGGGCAGCGGCGTGATCGGCAGTTCGATGTCGAGCGATTTGATGCCGATGCTGCCGGAGATCCCGCACAGGTAGTAGTTGAACCAGCTGCCGTAGCTCAGCGTCCTGGTGAACTTCTGCAGGTTGCCCGGCAGCACCTGCAGGAGATGGTCGAGCAGCTGTTCCGAATCGCCGAGATTCTGGGACAGCGCGCCGAGCTGCGCGACGTCCTCCTTGAGCGCGGGCCGCGCGTCGGCGAGCAGTCCGGTGGTGGCGACCGTGAGGTCGCCCAGCGCCTTGACCGCCTCCCCGATCGGTTTCCGCTGCTCGGCGAGCCCCGTGACCAGCCGCTGGGTCTGGTCGATCAGCTCGCCCAGCTCCGGAGAGCGTTTCTCGACCGTGCCGAGCACGGTGTTGAGGTTCGCGATGACGTCACCGATGATCTTGTCCTTGCCCGCGATGGCCGACGTGACCGACGCGGTGTGCGCGAGCAGGCTGGTGATCGTGCCGCCCTCGCCCTGGAAGACCTGGATGATCTCGTAGGAGAGTTTGTTGACGTCCTCGGGGTTCAGCGCGCGGAAGAGCGGTTTGAACCCGTTGAACAGCACGGTCAGGTTCAGCGCCGGTTTGGTGCGCTCGGGCGGGATGACCCCGCCGCGCGGCAACGACTTCTCGTCGCCGATGTCCGTGCCGAGCGAGAGATACCGCTGGCCGACCAGGTTGCGGTACTTGATCGTCGCGGTGACCGACGCGGGCAGCCGATGCGAGCTCTGGACGTCGAAATGGACCTGGGCGAAGTTCCTCTCGCCCTCCTCGATCTCGATCTTGCCGACCTGGCCGACCTTCACGCCGACGATGCGGACGTCGTCGCCCTCCTTGAGCCCGGACGCGTCGGTGAACTTGGCCGTGTAGCCGGAGGTGTCGCCGAAGTTGGTGTTCGCGATGGTCGCGCCGAGGACCGCGGTGAGCAGCACGGTCACCACGGCGAAGACGAGGATCTTGACCAGATCCGGGACGAAGGACCTCATCGGGCCGCCCTCCCATCCCGGGCGGCGAAGGACGCTTTCGCCGCATATGACGCGGTGAAAGCTCCCTTCACCGCGTCACATGCGGTGAAGGACGCTTTCAGCCCGGCCCGGTCTGATGTCCCCAATGTCGCATTGGAGACGCTGAGTGTCTCCAGTGCGACATTGGGGACCCTGCTGACTCCCGAACCGTCACCAGCACCCACCGCGCGCGTGTCGCGAAAGCCACTTTCGGGACACCAGACGTCCTGAAAGTGGCTTTCGCGACGTGGCCCGGCGCCCGGCGAGTTCGGCACAGTCCTCATCGCAGTTCCACCTCCGCTCCGCGGTACAGCGGCCCCACCAGCAGGCTCCCCCAGTTCGGCACCTGGTCCGGCGTCGTGCCCATCGCCGGCGACACCAGGAGGTCGATCAGCCGTTGTTCGTCCGGCGTGTTGACCACCGAACCGCCCGCGCTCCCACCGGAAGGCAGGGTGCCGTCGGGATCGCGCGGCGGCGCGGGTTTGGAGGATCCGTCGTCGATGGCGCCGTCCGGCGGGTACTGCGGCCAGCGGCCCGGCGGCGGCACCTGCGGGTAGCAGCGCGGACCGCGTTTGTCGTTGTACTTCGGCTCGTCGACACCGGGCAGGTACTTGCCCCGGCTCGGCGTGAACTCGATGGTCACCCGGCTGACCTCGGGATGCGCGGTCCCCTTGCCGAACGCGAGTTCCGCGCGCGGCACCGACTCGGCCAGTTGCTTGAGCAGGCACGGATACTCCGGCGCGTACTTCGCGAGGACGTCCAAGGTGGGCTGGAGGTTGGTGGTGAGCCGGATCAGGTTGTCCTGGTTCACTTTCAGGAAACTCGTCAGGTCGATCGAGGCCGCGGTCACCGTCGAGTAGACGTCGGCGAGCCCGCGCTGGCTCTCGACCAGGGTCTTGCTCGTGGTGGTCAGATCCGAGAGCGCGGCCAGCAGATCCGGCGCGGCCTTGTCGTAGATGGCGGCGGCGTCGGCCAGCCCGGTGATGTCGGCCTTGAGGTCGGGCAGCGACGGATTCACCTTGCCGAGATAGTCCGAAAGCCCCGCCAGCGTCGTGCCGAGCTGCTTGCCCTGACCGTCCAAAGCGGACGCGACGGCGTTGAGCGTGCTGGCCATCTTCTCCGGCTGGACGGCCTGCAGCAGCGGCATCACGTTGCCGAGCACTGTTTCCAGCTCGATCGCGCTGCTGCTGCGATCCTGCGGGATGACGTCGCCCTCGGCGATATGCCGTTCGGGCTTCTCCGGGATCTGCAAAGCGACATACCGTTCGCCGAACAACGTCTTCGGCAGCAGCCGCGCGGACACGTTGGACGGGATGACCGGCGTCTTGTCCGGTTGCAGCGCCAGTTCCATCGTCGCGCGATCACCGTGCGCCTGGATCGTCCGCACTTCGCCGACGACCATCCCCCGCACCTTCACGTCCGCGCCCTCGCGCATCTGGTTGCCGATGCGGTCGGTCTCCAGTTTCACCAGCGTCACCGAAGTGAAGGCCTTCTGGTAGAAGGCGATGGTGGTGACGAAGAACAGCACGACCACCACGAGGAAGATCAGCCCCAGCACCTGGTGCCGGAGCCGCCGCAGCAGAATCCTCCTGTTCACCCGGAAATCCTCACCGTCGTCGTGGCGCCCCAGATCGCGAGGCTGAGGAAGAAGTCGAGGATCGAGATCAGCACGATCGACGTCCGCACCGCGCGCCCGACCGCGACGCCGACCCCGGCGGGCCCACCGCTGGCGGTGTAGCCGTAGTAGCAATGGGACAGGATGACGAGCACGCTGAAGATGATCACCTTGACGAACGACCAGAGCACGTCCTCGGGCGGCAGGAACAGCGTGAAGTAGTGGTCGTAGGTGCCCGCGGACTGGCCGTAGAGCCAGATGGTGATCTGCCGTGAGGCGAGGTACGACGAAAGCAGGCCGACGGCGTAGAGCGGGATGACCGCGGTGACGCCGGCGATCACCCGCGTCGTCACCAGGTACGGCAGGCTCGGCACGCCCATCACTTCGAGCGCGTCGATCTCCTCGGAGATCTTCATCGCGCCCAGTTGCGCGGTGAACCCGCAGCCGACGGTGGCCGAAAGCGCGAGCCCGGCCGAAAGCGGCGCGACTTCGCGGGTGTTGAAGTAGGCCGAGATGAACCCGGTGAGCGCGGCGGTGCCGAGCTGGTTCAGCGCCGAGTAGCCCTGCATACCGACGATGAGACCGGTGAACAGCGTCATCCCGATCATCACGCCGAGCGTCCCGCCGATCACCGCGAGCGCGCCGGTGCCGAAGCTGACCTCGGTCAGCAGACGGAAGATCTCGCGGCCGTAGCGCCGGATCGTGCGCGGGGTCCAGGCCAGCGCGCGGAAGTAGAACGACAGCTGGCCGCCGAAGCCTTCCAGCATCGCGCCGGGACGCGCGATGATCTCGAGCGTCCGGTCCGAAACAGCGGGTTCGCCTGCCATGTCACATCGCCTTCGGCGGGACGATCCGCAGGTAGATCGCGGTCAGCACGACGTTGATCAGGAACAGCAGCAGGAACGTGATGACCACGGCCTGGTTCACCGCGTCGCCGACACCCTTCGGCCCGCCCGCCGGGTTCAGCCCGCGGAACGCCGCGACCACCCCGGCGACGAAACCGTAGAGCAGCGCCTTGATCTCGCTGATCCACAGATCCGGTACCTGGGCGAGGGCGTTGAAGCTGGCGAGGTACGCGCCGGGGGTGCCGCCCTGCATGACGACGTTGAAGAAGTAGCCGCCGAGCACGCCGACGACGCTGACCAAACCGTTCAGCAGCACCGAAACCACGATCGCGGCGAGGACGCGGGGCACGATCAGGCGCTGGATCGGGTTGACCCCGAGTACTTCCATCGCGTCGATCTCTTCGCGGATCTTGCGGGCGCCGATGTCGGCGCAGACCGCGCTGCCGCCCGCGCCCGCCACGAGCAGCGCGGTGATCAGCGGGCTCGCCTGCTGCACGATCGCGAGCGCGCTGGCCGCGCCGGTGAACGACTGCGCGCCGATCTGCTGGGTCAGCGAGCCCAGCTGCAAGGCGATGACGGCGCCGAACGGGATCGCCACCAGCGCCGTCGGCAGGATGGTGACGCTGGCGAAGAACCAGCACTGCTGGATCCATTCGCGGAACTGGAACGGACGTTTGAAGATCGCGCGCAGGACTTCCCACGACAGGGTCGCGAGCCTGCCGACCTGTGTGAGCGCACCCGTACCGGGGACGGACACCGTCGCTCCCACAGAACCTCCCAGTCGCCTGCCCCGAGTCTTACTCCACCTGTCAACGCCCCATTGCGTTAGCGGTGTTCACTTTGCTCTCGGCACCCCCGGCTCAGAACTTGAGAGCGTGCGTCGCGGTCGCCCCGCCGTCCGCGACGAACTCCGCGCCCGTGCTGTACGAACTTTCGTCACTCGCCAGGAACAGCACGAGCTTCGCGATGTCCTCCGGCTGCCCGACGCGGCCCAAGGCGACCTTCTTGCCCACCCACGACATGTCGACTTTCTGCCCGCCGGCGGCGGCCGCGACCATCGGGGTGTCGATCGCGCCGGGGTGGACCGAATTGACCCGGATGTTCTTCGCGCCGAGTTCGAGCGCGGCGACCTTGGTCATCCCGCGGATCGCGAACTTGCTCGCGGTGTAGGCGACGAGGAACGGCATCCCGGCGAGCCCTTCGACTGAGGACACGTTGACGATGGAGCCGCCTCCGGCCCCGGTCATCGGTTCAACGACCGAACGCATCCCGAGAAACGCCCCGATCTGGTTGACCCGGATGACGCGTTCGTAGTCGGCGAGCGTGGTCTTGCCGAGTTCCGAGAAGTGCAGGATGCCCGCGTTGTTGACCAGTACCGTCGGCGGGCCGAACTCCGAGACGGTGCGCTCGATCGCGGCGTCCCATTCGGCCTCGTCGCCGACGTCGAGATGCTGGTAGACGGCGGACTCGCCGAGATCGGCGGCCAGCTTCTTGCCGTCGAGGTCGTTGATGTCGGCGATCACCACGCGCGCGCCCTCGGCGACGAACAGCCGCGCGGCCGCCTCGCCCTGCCCGCGGGCGCCGCCGGTGATCAGCGCTACCTTGCCGTCGAGCCTGCCCATCGTCATCATCCTCCGGTTCACGGCAGCGACATGATCTCGGACGCGGAGAACATCCGCTCCGGGTCGCGGTCGGCGAAGTAGCCGCCCACGCTGGTGGCGAGTTCGTCGGCGGTCCAGGTGCCGTTGACGGTGTCGAACCGCTGTTCCACCGACGGCGGCCGCATCAGCGCGACCATCCCGCCGTAGACGAGGAACACCTGGCCGTTGACGCGATCGGCCTCCGGTGAGCAGAGAAAGGACACGAACGGCGCGACGTGGTCGACCGAAAGCGGGTCAATGCCTTCCGGCGCGTCGGCCCCGAAGACCCCTTCGGTCATCGCAGTCCGGGCGCGCGGGCAGATCGCGTTGGCGCGGACGCCGTAACGGGAAAGGCCGCGCGCGGTCGAGACGGTGAGCGCGGCGATGCCCGCCTTGGCCGCGCCGTAGTTCGGCTGGCCGGGCGCGCCGAGCAGGAACGACTCCGACGCGGTGTTGACCACGCGGCCGTACACCGGGGCGCCGTCCACTTTGGACTTGTCGCGCCAGTACGCCCCGGCGTTGCGCGAAAGCAGGAAATGCCCGCGCAGGTGGACGCGGAGCACGGTGTCCCATTCGTCGTCGGACATCGAGAACAGCATCCGGTCGCGCAGCACGCCCGCGTTGTTGACCAGGACGTGCAGCCCGCCGAAGTGGTCGACGGCGGCGGTGAGCAACGCGTCCGCGGTCGCGGACTCCGACACGTCGCCGGTGACCGCGACGGCCTTGCCGCCCTCGGCCTCGATCTCATCGGCCACCGTTTGCGCCGCGGCCGACACGTCGTTGACCACCACCGACGCTCCCGCGGCGGCCAGCGCCAGTGCCTCCGCCCGGCCGAGTCCCGCGCCGGCTCCGGTGACGATGGCCGTCTTGCCGTCCAAGCTCACTCAAGGCCTCCTTGCCTCTCCGGACACACTAGAATCTGTTCTCGCAGCATGCAAGCCCCAAATAGACGGCGCTAACCACGTATGAGCAGGGCGTTTTTCGGGCAGCTCGCCACAGCCTGAGTAACACGTTCTACTTGATTCTGTGGAACCTCGGCCGACGCGAGGACCAGCTCCTCATCGTCGTCGAGATCGAAGACCTCGGGCGCGAAGCCGACACAGATCGCGTTCGCCTCGCAGAGCGAGCGATCGACGTCGATCTCCATATTCCCTCCTCGCCGCCATACCTGGTACAACTAGAACAGGTTCTACCTTACCGCCGCGAGCGGCCATGGCACCAGTAACGAGCACCGACGGCAGAGGTGACGGATGCGGATCGACTACACGCCGGAGCAGCGGGCGCTGGCGGCGGAACTCAGGGAGTACTTCGCCGGGCTCATGACCCCCGAACGCCGTGAAGCCCTGGCCGGCGAGGGCGGCGAGTACGGCGATGGCCTGGTGTACAAGGAAATCGTCCGGGACCTCGGCAGTGCGGGCTGGCTCGCGATCGGCTGGCCCCGCGAGTACGGCGGGCAGGACCGGCCGATGCTCGACCAGCTGATCTTCACCGACGAAGCGGCCGCGGCGGGGGTACCCGTCCCGTTCCTCACGGTGAACACGGTCGGGCCGACCATCATGCGCTACGGCACCGAAGACCAGAAGGCGTTCTACCTGCCGAAGATCGCCGCCGGCGAGCTGCACTTCGCGATCGGCTACTCCGAGCCGGGCGCGGGCACCGATCTGGCGTCGCTGCGCACCCGCGCGGTCCGCGACGGCGACGACTACGTCATCAACGGCCAGAAGATGTGGACGAGCCTGATCGAGTACGCCGACTACGTCTGGCTGGCCGCCCGCACCGACCCCGACGCCCGCAAGCACAAGGGCCTGAGCATGCTGATCGTGCCGACCTCGGCCCCCGGTTTCTCCTGGACGAAGGTGCACACGGTCGCCGGGCCGGGCACGAGCGCGACCTACTACGACGACGTGCGCGTCCCGGTGACCTCCAGGGTCGCCGGGGAGAACGAGGGCTGGCCGCTCATCACGAACCAGCTCAACCACGAACGGGTCGCGCTGACGTCGGCCGCCCCGATCCAGACGTCGCTGCGCGAGGTGCGGAGCTGGGCGCAGACCACGAAGCTGCCCGACGGCTCCCGCGTCATCGACCAGCCGTGGGTGCGGCTGCACCTCGCGCGGATCCACACCCACGCCGAGTACCTGAAGCTCCGGAACTGGCGGATCGCCTGGGCGGCCACGAGCAGCGAACTCGGCCCGGCGGAGGCGTCGGCGACGAAGGTCTTCGGCACGGAGTTCGCGACCGAGGCATACCGGCTGATGATGGAGATCCTCGGCGCGGGCGCCGTCGTCCGCGAGGGCTCCCCCGGCGCCCAGCTGCGCGGCCGGATCGAACGACTGCACCGGTCTTCGCTGATCCTCACCTTCGGCGGCGGCACCAACGAGATCCAGCGGGACATGATCGCCGCGACCGCCCTCGGCCTGCCCGTCACGCGCTAGGAGATATTCGATGGACTTCACGCTCACCGAAGCGCAGCAGGATCTCGCCGCGCTCACGCGCCGGATCCTGACGGACAAGGTCACCCCCGACGTACTGGGGCCGCACGGTTCCGGCGGCTTCGACGCTCCACTCTGGACCTCTCTCGCACAGGCCGGGGTGCTCGACGCCGCGCTGCCACAGTCGGTCGGCGGTGGCGGGTTCGGGTTGCTGGAGCAGTGTTCCGTGCTGGCCGAGATCGGCCGCGCGGTCGCGCCCGTTCCGTATCTGACTTCGGTCGTGATGGGCGCGGCGGCGGTCGCGGAATTCGGCGACGGGCGGCTCGCGGAGCGCTGGGTCGTCCCGGTCCTGCGCGGCGACCACGTCCTCGCGGTGGCGCTGCCGGACTACGGCGTGCCGTGCGGGTTCACCGCCGAAGCCGACGGAGACGGCTGGCGCCTGACCGGCGCCCAGACCGCCGTGCCGTCGGGCGCGTTCGCGCACGGGTTCCTCGTCGAAGCCGCCATCGACGGCAGCCGTCAGGTGTTCCTGCTCGACCGGGACGCCGCGACGGTCTCGCCGCAGCGGACCGTCGATCACGCCGACGCCGCACTCGTCGAACTGTCCGGCGCGAAGGCCGCCACGTCCTTGGGCGACATCGGCGAATGGCTGCGGCTGCGGGGCACGGCCGGCATCTGCGCACAGCAGCTCGGCGTGGTCGAACGGGCACTGGAGCTGACCGCGGCGTACGCGCGGGAGCGCAAGCAGTTCGGCCACCTCATCGGGAGCTTCCAGGCGGTGCGGCAGCGGCTCGCCGACGCCTACGTCGACGTCGAAGCCGTCCGGCTGACGTTGTGGCAGGCCGCCTGGCGGCTCAGCGAAGGGCTTCCGGCGGCCGAAGAGGTCGCGACGGCGAAGTTCTGGACGGCCGAGGCCGGGCACCGCGTCGCGCATACCGCCGTGCACGTCCACGGCGGGGTCGGCATCGACGTCGACCACACGCTGCATCGCTACTTCGTCGCGGCGAAACGGCTCGAGTTCACCCTGGGCGGCGCGACCGCGCAGCTGCGGGGACTCGGCGACCTGCTGGCCGCGGATCCGGCATGACCCCCACGGTCACGGAACTCCTGCTCGCGCGGGCGGAGGACCGCTCGACCGGCCTGCTGTTCGAAGACCGGCGCTGGACCTGGGCCCAACACGTCCGGGCGTGCGCCGGATACGGAGCCGCGCTCGCCGGAACCCTGCGGCCCGGCGGGCACTTCGGGCTGCTGGCGGACAACGTTCCCGAGTTCTCGTTCCTGCTCGGCGGCGCGGCGCTTTCGGGACACGTGCTGGTCGGCCTGAACCCCACCCGCCGGGGCGCGGCACTCGCCCGCGACGTCGCGCTGGCCGACTGCGAACTGGTGTTCGCCGAGGAGAAGTACCTTCCGCTGCTGTCCGAGGCCAACGTGCCGGTGCTGCCGCTGAGCGAGCTGGAGCCGGTGCCGGCGACTGCCGAGCCGGTGGCCGCGAAGCCGGAAGACCTGCTCATGCTGATCTTCACCTCCGGCACCAGCGGGGACCCGAAGGCCGTCCGGTGCACGCACGGCAAGATCGCCTACCCCGGCGAGATGCTGGCCACCCGGTTCGGTCTGTCCACAGAGGACACCGTGTACGTGTCGATGCCGATGTTCCACTCCAACGCCATCATGGCGGGCTGGTCGGTCGGGCTCGCCGCGGGCGCGGCGATCGCGGTGCGGCGGCGGTTCTCGGCCTCCGGTTTCCTGCCGGACATCCGGAAGTTCGGGGCGACGTACGCCAACTACGTCGGCAAGCCACTGTCCTATGTGCTCACCACGCCCGAACGGGACGACGACGCCGACAACCCGCTGAAACTGGTCTACGGCAACGAAGGTGCGGAAGCCGACCTCGTCGCTTTCGGCAAGCGCTTCGGCTGCCATGTGGTCGACGCCTTCGGTTCGACCGAGGGCGGCGTGAACTTCGGGAGGGACGCCACCACCCCGGCGGGTTCGCTCGGACGGCTGCTCGACGGCGTCGCCGTCCTCGACCCGGAGACCGGGAAACCCTGTCCCCCGGCGGAGTTCGACGAAGGCGGGAAGCTGCTCAACGCCGCCGAAGCGGTCGGCGAACTGGTCAACACCGGCGGGCCGGGCTTCTTCGCCGGGTACTACGGCGATCCGGCGGCCGAGGCCGAGCGGATGCGCGACGGGATGTACCACACCGGCGATCTGGCCTACCTCGACGCGGACGGCTACTGCTACTTCGCGGGACGGCTCGGCGACTGGCTGCGCGTCGACGGCGAGAACCTCGGCACCGCCCCGATCGAGCGCGCGCTCCTGCGGCATCCCGCCGTCAGCGAGGCCGCCGTGTACGGGGTGCCGGATCCGCGGGTGGGCGACCAGGTGATGGCCGCCCTGGTCTGCCGATCACCGATCGACGCCGACGAGCTCGCCGCTTTTGTTGCCGCGCAAGGTGATCTGGGGCCGAAGCAGTGGCCACGGTTCTTGCGGACGCTCGACGCGCTACCACGCACGGCCACCCATAAGGTGCTCAAGCGCAACCTGGCCGCGGAAGGGACACGCGACGCCCAAGAGCTCCACTACCCCCGCATTTAGTCCTCTGGATGCGGTAGTTGGCAACGCGAACTACCGCATCCAGAGGACTAAATGCGGGGTGGATCTCAGGGTCGGGACGGGTGATCTTCCCGATGTCCCGGCACCCGCCCGCTGCCTACGTTCGGTGCCATGAAACGAACAACGCGCCGGATCGGCGTACTGGCGACCGCTCTCGCCCTGCCCGCCGTCCTCCTCGCGCCGCCCGCGTCGGCGGCGCCCGTCCGCTTGAGCCTCCCTGCGCCGACCGGGCCGTACGCAGTCGGCAGCACCGACCTCCATCTCGTCGACCGCTCCCGCCAGGACCCGTGGGTTCCCGGTGTGCCAAGGGAATTGATGGTCACCGTGCGGTACCCGGCATTGCCGAGCGGAAAGCCGAAAGCGCCGTACATGGCCCCGGGTGTCGCGAAGGTCGTGGCCGAGGGTGACGCCGTCAAGCTGGGTATGGCGGCGGATCGGCTCGACTACCGCTTCCCCACCAATTCCCGGGTCGACGCTCCCGCGATCGGTCGCAAGTGGCCCGTCGTGCTGTATTCGCCCGGCGGCACCTTGTCGCGTTCGCACGGCACCACCCATCAGGAACAGCTCGCGAGCGAGGGCTACGTCGTCGTGGCCATCGACCACACTTACGAAGCGGAAGCGGTCGAGTTCCCCGGCGGGCGTGTCGCGAAGAAGTCCCTGCCGCCGTCGAGTATCGAGGTGTCGAAACGTGTGATCGACACTCGCGTCCGTGACACCCGCTTCGTCCTCGACTCGCTCGGGTTGACCCAGGCCGGCATGTTCGGCCACTCGGCCGGCGGATTCACCGCGGGCGAGACGATGGTGAGCGACCGGCGCGTCGTCGCCGGGGCGAATCTGGACGGCAGCATGGCCCACTCGCAGTCGCAGCGGATCTTCGGCCGTGTCGCCGACGAGGGGCTGGACCGGCCGTTCCTGCTGATGAGCGCCGGTGACCACAGCGCCGCGTCGGACGCGTCCTGGCAGGAGTTCCTCCGCAACCAGCGCGGCTGGACGCGCGAAGTGCGACTGCCGGACGGGGAGCATTTCAGCTTCACCGACTACCAGACGCTGTTGCCGCAATTGGGCAACGCCCCGGCCGCGTTCGTCGGCACCATCGATCCGGCGCGGAGCGTCGCCACACAGCGCGCCCAGCTCTCGGCGTTCTTCGGCAAGACCCTGCGTCACCGAAGCAGCGACGTGACCAAGGTGTCCTTCAGCCAGGCTTCGTAGTCGTCGTGACTCCACCCGGCCTCGGCGACGAGGCTGGTGTGGACGTCGGCGCTCATCAGGGCCACGGCGATGTCCGCGGCCCTGGGCACCACGGCACGCCCGCTCTCACGGACGCGGCCGACGACCATCTCGACGCCGAGCCGGTTACGCCGGGCGCCTTCCGCCTGTGTCGCGGCGATATCCGGATCGACGGCGGCCCCGGAGCCCAGCATCGCGACGATGTCGCCACAGCGTTCCCGGACCTGGCGGGCGACCGTGGCCAGCAGGCCGAGCAACGCGACCGGATCCTCGGTCCGCTGTGCCTCGGCGACGAGGTCGGGGATCCCGGCCTCGTCGTCGAGGAGGTCGACGAGGCCGCCGAGGACACCGGCCTTCGAACCGAAGTGGGCGTAGATGGTCTGCGGGGACACCCCCGCTTCCTGGGCGATGAGACGGATCGGTGTCCGCGCGTACCCGCGCTCGGCGAAGAGGCCGCGGGCCGCCGTCAGGATCGTGCGCAGCGTCAGCGCCTCACGACGGTCGCGCAACCGGACGATGCCGGGCAGGTCCGCGGGCATGTATGCTCCTCGAAAGTTGGAACGTTGTTCTAACCAGTGGATCGATGTTCTGAAAGGATAAGCGATGACCACCGAGGAGATCATCACCGCGCTGGAACGCGCCTGGAACGCGGGCGACGGCGAGGCGTGGGCCGCGAACTTCGCCGAGGACGCGGATTTCGTCGACGTCGTCGGCCGGATCCAGCGCGGTCGCGCGACGATCGCGCGCGAGAGCCAGAACATCTTCGACACCGTCTACCGGGGCAGCACGCTGCGGATCCGCCAGGTGTCGAGCCGTCCGCTCGGCGGTGGGTTCGATCTCGTGCACACCGCCACCACGCTGACCATCCCCGCCGGTCCCCTGGCCGGGGAAGCGCGGGCGGTGCAGACGAAACTGGTCCACGACGGGCTGATCGTCGCGTTCCACAACACGATCAGGCGCGATATCGCGGCGTTCGCCGGCCACGACGCGGACCTCGCGGCCCGCTCGCCCCAGGAGTGGGATTCCTGACGCGGCTCAGGCAGGGGCGTTGATCGGCCGCAGCCGTCGCGGCCCCGTGTCCGGCCGGGACGGCGGCGGGCCCAGCACCATCCGCGCGTTGGCGACGAAGGCGCCGTCCGGTGAGGCCAGGATCGGGTCGAGCGTCATCGAGCGGACCTCGGGGTTGTCCTCGGCGAGCGCCGCGACGCGCAGCACGATGTCCTGGAGCGCGGCCAGATCCGCCGGTTCGTCGCCGCGGTACCCGGTCAGCAGCGGTGAAGTCCTCGGTTCGCGCAGCAGCGTGGCGGCGTCGACGTCGGTGAGCGGGACCGCACGGTAGGCCCTGTCCCCCAGCAGCGTGCTGACCAGCCCGGAGAGACCGAACGACACGAGCGTGCCGAACGACGGATCGTCCTGCAGCCCGACCACGCACGAAATACCCTTGGGCGCCATCCGCTGGACGTAGACCTCGTCGTCATGGGAGATTTCGCGCAGATCGGCGTACGCCCGGCGCACTCCGTCCACAGAGGACAGATCGAGTCGCACGCCCGCGAGGTCCGGCCTGCCGCGCAGCCGTTCGTCGACGGCCTTGAGGGTGACCGGGAAACCCAGCTCCTCGGCCGCTTTCACCGCCTCGTCCGCGGACGACGCGACCCGGAACGGGACCACGTCGATGCCATAGCAGCCCAGGAGCCGGACCACGTCCTCGTCGGAGAGCAGCGTCGTCCTGCCTTCCTCGGCCGCCAGCAGTTCGCTGACGATCACCTGCGCCTGCTCGGCGTGCAGGCCCGCGGGCCGCACCAGGTTTCCCTGCGGCCGCTGCCGCCAGGCGGCGTAGCGCACGACTCGCGCTAGCGCGTTCACCGCGCGTTCCGGGCTGGGGTACGACGGGACCGAGCCCCGCGTCGGCACGCCGTCCTCGGACAGCACCGCCAGTTCGTCCGGCACCCCCTCGACGGCGAGGAAGGTCGACACGATCGGCTTGTTCTTGTCCATCTCGACGACGGCCTCCCGCAGCGCGCGGGCGTAGGCCGTCCCCGGAATCGCGAGCGGCGGCACGAAGACGACGACGAGCGCGTCGGTCTCCGGGGAGTTGAGCGCTTCGCGCACGGCGGCGGCGAATTCCTCGGGGCTCGCCTGCGGCCCGACGTCGACCGGGTCGGCGGCCAGCCGCAGTCCGTGCGCCCGCGCGGTGTCGGCGGCGAGCAGCCCGATGGCGCTGGAGTTGCCCACGATGGCGACCCGTGGGCCGGCGGGCAGCGGCTGGTGCGCGAAGACGAGCGCGGTGTCGAAGAGTTGCGCGAGCGTGTCGACGCGGACGACACCCGCCTGTTCGAACAGGGCCTGGACGCTGGACTCGTCGACCTCCGCCGACGTCGCGGCGAGCTGCGGGCGGACCGCGTGCCTGCCGGATTTCACCGCCACCACCGGTTTCGTCCGCGCCAGCCGCCGCGCGAGCCGCGCGAACTTGCGCGGGTTGCCGAACGATTCCAGGTACAGCAGGACGAGGTCGGTCGCCGGATCGGTCTCCCAGTACTGGAGCAGGTCGTTGCCGGAGACGTCGGCCCGGTTCCCCGCCGAGACGAACGTCGACAGCCCGAGACCGCGTGCCTCGGCGTCGGCGAGGATCGCGGTGCCCAGCGCACCGGACTGGCAGAAGAACCCGGTGCGGCCGCGCGCGGGCAGGCGGGGCGCGAGGGTGGCGTTGAGCCGGACCGCGGCGTCGGTGTTGAGCACGCCCAGCGCGTTCGGGCCGACGACGCGCATCCCGTGCGCCCTGGCCTCCCCGACCAGCCGCAGCTCGGCGTGCAGCCCGTGCGGCCCGGCCTCGGCGAATCCGCCCGAGACGATCAGGAGGGTCTTGACCCCCTTGGCCAGCGCACCGTCCAAAACGGACTCGACGGCCTCGGCGGGCACGGCGACCAGCGCGAGGTCGACGTCCTCGGGAATGTCCACTACGGACGGATAGGCACGGACGCCGCGGACGGACTTGTGCTCGGGGTTGACCGGGTAGACGGTGCCGGCGAAATCGGCGCTGAGCAGGTTGGTGAGGGCGACGTAGCCGATCTTCGTCGGGTCGGTGGACGCGCCGATCACCGCGACCGACTTCGGGTGCAGCAGGTTGTGCACGCTGCGCGCCTCGGCGGCCTGCTCCCTGGCCCTGGCGACCGCGAGCGACTCCTCGGTCGGGTCGATGTCGAACTCCAGGTGCAGCACGCCTTCTTCGATCTCACGGCTGACCTGGTAGCCCGCGTCGCGGAACACGCGGACCATCGCCGCGTTCTCGGCGAGCACCTCGGCGACGAAGCGGCGAAGCCCGCATTCCGAGGCAGCGGCGGCCAGGTGCTCCAGCAGGATCGACCCGAGCCCGCGGCCCTGGTGTGCGTCGTCGACGACGAACGCGACCTCGGCCGACGGCCCGTGTTCGAGCCGTTCGTACCGGCCGACCGCGACGATGTCGTCGCCCAGCAGCGCGACGAAGGCGACCCTGTCGTGGTGGTCGACGACGGAGAACCGTTCGAGGTCGCGCTGCGGGATCCGCGGATAGGCGCCGAAGTACCGGAAGTACCGGGTGCGTTCGGACAGCCTGCCGTGGAAGGCGACGAGCCCGTCGGCGTCGCTGGGGATCACCGGGCGGAGATGCACCGTGCCGCCGTCGGAGAGCAGGACGTCGGCCTCCCACTCGCGCGGGAAGTCGTAGGGGTCCCGTTTGGTGTCCTCACTGGCCATGTCAGTCCCTCGGATCGTCCGGATCGAGGCCGTGCAGGGGGAAGATCGCGCGGCGGGTGTCACGGATGGCGATGTCGACCGGCTCGTCCTCTCCGTCTCCCCACGGGACGAACGCGGTCTCGCGTCCGTCGGACATGCCTGCCGGGAGCTCGGCCTGCGGCGCGGCCCTGGAGATCGACGCGACCCAGTTCGGCGGCAGCGCCGTCGCCGGGTCCACGTCGCGGCCGAGCACGGTGGCGAGCAGATGGGTCCAGGAGCGCGGCACCACCCGGATCAGCTGGTAGCCACCGCCGCCCACGGCGAGCCAGCGGCCACCGGCGTGTGCTTCGGACAGTTCGCGCAGCCGCCGGTAGATGGCGCGATGGCCGTCCACCGACAGCGAGAGGTCCGCCAGCGGGTCTTCCTCGTGCGAGTCGACGCCGCACTGGGTGACGAGGATCTGCGGCCGGAACTGTTCCAGCAGCGACGGCACCACCGCCTCGAACGCCCGCAGCCAGCCGCCGTCGCGGGTACCGGGTGGCAGCGGGAGGTTGACCGCGGTGCCCTCGGCCCCGCCCTTGCCGATCTCCGCCGAGTAGCCCGTTCCCGGCCACAACGTGAAGGGGTGCTGATGCAGGGAAACGGTCAGCACGCGCGGATCGTCGTAGAACGCCGTCTGCACGCCGTCGCCGTGGTGCACGTCGGTGTCGACGTAGGCGACGCGGTCGAAACCGTGGTCGAGCAGCCACGAGATCGCCACCGAACAGTCGTTGTAGACGCAGAAACCCGACGCCTTGCCCGGCATCGCGTGGTGCAGCCCGCCTGCGATGTTGACCGCCCGCGTCGCCTCACCCTCGGCGATCTTCCGCGCGGCCAGCAGCGTCGAGCCCACGACCAGCGCGGAAGCCTCGTGCATCCCGGTGAACACCGGGTTGTCCTCGGTGCCGAGCCCGTGCGCGAAGTCGGCTCCGGTCATCGGCGCCTGCCGGACGGCCTCGATGTATTCGGCCAGGTGCACACGGCGCAGCTCGTCTTCGCCCGCCGGGCCGGGGACGAGCAGATCGACCCCGTCGAGCACGCCGAGCTCGGTGGCGAGCCGGATCGTCAGTTCGAGCCGCACCGGGTTGAACGGATGCTCGCCGCCGAGGTCGTAGCCCAGCAGCGAGGAGTCCCATACGACGGCCGGTGCTCGCATGGTCCGAACTCTAGTGCCCGGACGCGGCTCGTGCGTCGTTCCGGACGCCCGCGGGTCAGCCGGGCAGATCCCCGGTGGCCACCGGGCGCTCCGGATCGCGCGACCAGTGCGACCACGAACCCGCGTACAACGCCGCCGGCTCCGGATGACCGGCGACCTCCAGCGCGAGCACGACGGACGAGGCGGTGACGCCCGATCCACAGTAGACACCGACCGGGGTCTCCGGGGTCACGCCGAGACCTTCGAACCGCTCGGCGAGTTCCGAGGCGTCGCGCCAGCGGCCGTCCTCCCCGAGATGCCCGGAGAAGGGCGCGTTGACCGCACCGGGGATATGCCCGGCGCGCGGGTCGATCGGCTCGGTCTCCCCCGCGTACCTCGGCCTCGCCCGCGCGTCGAAGAGCAGGCCGTCCCTGGCGAGCGTGGCCGCCTCGTCCGCGTCCAGCACCGGCATGCCGCCGGGCTTCACGACGATGTCCCCCTCCTCGGGCGAAGGGACCTCGGCGGTGACCGGGCGCTCCTCCTCGGCCCAGGCCGCGAACCCGCCGTCCAGCACGGCGACCTCGGCGTGCCCGGCCCAGCGCAGCAGCCACCACGCCCTGGCCGCGACCGAACCGTCTGCGTCGTCGTAGACCACGACCGGGCGACCGGCGCGGACCCCGGCCGCCCGTAGATGCCGCTGCAACGTCTCCGGTTCGGGAAGCGGGTGACGGCCGCCGTCACCCGGCTCCCCGGCGAGCGCCGTGTCGAGGTCGACGTACACCGCGCCCGGGAGATGTGCCTCACGGTAGGAATCGGCGCCCGGCGGGCCGGTGAGCCGCCAGCGGACGTCGAGCACTACGGAGCGTGCCGATTCCGGTCCGGAGAGCCGCGCGGCGAGTTCGCTGGTGGTGATCATGGGGCGCATGGGCCCATCTTTCCGTGCCTCACGGCTCCCTGCCCAGCTTGGGGGACTTTTCCCGCCTCGATGCTTGTTCTCCCCACGCCTGCGTCGCTGTCGGTGCCAGCGACTACGATGAGCAACGCGGACGAAGGGGACAGCGTGAACGATCTCATCGACACCACAGAGATGTACTTGCGTACCATCTACGAGCTCGAAGAAGAAGGTGTCGTCCCGCTGCGGGCCCGGATCGCGGAGCGGCTGCAGCAGAGCGGCCCGACCGTGAGCCAGACCGTCGCCAGGATGGAGCGCGACGGACTGGTCGTGGTCGCGGACGACAGGCATCTGCAGCTGACCGAGCACGGGCGCGAACTCGCCATCGCGGTCATGCGCAAGCACCGGCTGGCCGAGCGCCTCCTGGTCGACGTCATCGGCCTGGAGTGGGAGCACGTCCACAACGAGGCCTGCCGCTGGGAACACGTGATGAGCGAGGCCGTCGAGCGCAAGCTGGTCAAGCTGCTCGACCACCCCACCACGTCGCCCTACGGCAACCCGATCCCGGGGCTCGACAAGCTCGGCGACGGCGATCCCGCTCCGCCAGCCGAAGCCGACCTCGTGCGGCTCGACGAGTTCGCCCGCATGGGTGGCGGCGAGGTCGAGATCCGCCGTATCGCCGAGCACGTCCAGCTGGACGAGACGCTGATGACGGAGCTCAAGTCGGTCGGGATCGTGCCCGGCAGCCGGGTCAAGGTCGGCAAGACGGCCCCCGGCGGCACCATCGAGGTCACCGGCGGGAGCAACACCGCGCAGGTGCCCGTGTCGGCGCTGCACGCCGTGCTGGCGCAGGCCAGGTGAGCGCCGCGTCCGACGCCGCGGAGACCTTCCTGGCCCTCCACGGCCGGGCTCCGTCCGGGGTCTGGTCCGCGCCCGGCCGGGTGAACCTGATCGGTGAGCACACCGACTACAACGACGGTTTCGTGCTGCCCTTCGCCCTGCCGCACCGGCTCGCCGCCGCGGCGACGCCACGCGAGGACGGTGTGCTGACCGTGGCCACCCTCGGCTCGGACGGCAGGGTCCAGGAATCCGGCCCGCTGGCCGTCGCCGATCTGCGGCCCGGCTCGGTCGAGGGGTGGGCCGCGTACCCGGCGGGGGTCGCGTGGGTCCTGCGTGACCAGGGCCTCGGCGGTGGCGCGGACGTGGCGATCGCGGGGAACGTGCCGTCGGGGGCCGGCCTGTCCTCCTCCCACGCGCTCGAATGCGCCGTCGCGCTCGCCCTGCTGGGGCTGGCGGGTACCACTCCGGGCACCGGCGGAGGTTCGCCGAGCCTGCACGAAGTGGCCCGCTGGGTGCAGCGTTCGGAGAACGACTTCGTCGGGGCGCCGACCGGCCTGCTCGACCAGACCGCTTCCCTGTGCTGCACGGAATCGAACGTGCTGTTCCTCGACGTCCGCTCCGGCGAGATGGAACAGGTGCCGTTCCCGCTGGAGGAATCGGGCGTCCGGATCCTGATCATGGACACCCGCACGAAGCATTCGCACGCCGAGGGCGGCTACGGCGAACGCCGCCGGGGCTGCGAGCGCGCCGCGGAACTGCTCGAGGTGAAGGCGCTGAGGGATATCGGCGTCGATGGGCTGGACGCCGCGCTCGGCAGGCTGCCGGACGAACTCGTGCCGCTGGTGCGTCACGTGGTGACGGAGAACCAGCGCGTTCTCGACACCGTGGACCTGCTGCGGGCGGGCCGCATCACCGAGATCGGTCCTCATCTGGACGCCTCGCATGTGAGCATGCGCGACGACTACCGGATCTCCACCCGTGAACTCGACCTCGCCGTCGATGCGGCCCGCGAGGCCGGGGCGCTCGGCGCGCGGATGACCGGCGGCGGCTTCGGCGGTTCGGCGATCGCGCTGGTCCGTGAGTCCGATGTGGACACCGTCGGGCGAGCGGTGAAGGCCGCGTACGAAGCGGCGGATCTGCGCCACCCCAGGCTGTTCACCGCCGTGCCGTCGCGTGGCGCGGGCCGCGACGAGCTCTAGCGGGGCGTCTGGCCTGTGATGCCGAGGCGTGCCACGACGGCCGCTTTGGCGTGATTCGCGTGTCCAGGCACGGGACACGCGTGCTTGGAGGCGGAACTCGCGTGTCTCAAGGGCGAACACGCCGACGCCGGATTCCGTGGACCGCACCCGCACCCCCGGGCGCGGCCGGTGCCCGGGGGCGAGGACACTGGGCCGCGACCGCATCCGCAGCAGAAAGGCGCGAACGTGACCGACGAACCGACCAAGACCCTGAAGCTGATGGTGACGGGCGGAGCCGGTTATGTGGGCAGCGTCTGCGCGGCCCGCCTCATCGAGGCCGGACACGACGTCACCGTGGTCGACGACCTCTCCACCGGACACGCCGACGCCGTCCACCCGGACGCCACCTTCGTCGAAGGCGACGCGGCCGAGGTCGCCCGGCGGCTGCTCGGCGACGGCTTCGACGGTGTCCTCCACTTCGCCGCCAAGTCGCTGGTCGGCGAGTCGATGACGGATCCGGCGAAGTACTGGGAAGGCAACGTCCTGACCTCGCTCCGCCTCCTCGAAGCGATGCGCGACCACGGCACGAAGCGGCTGGTGTTCTCCTCCACCGCGGCCACCTACGGCGAGCCCGAGTCCTCCCCCATCCCGGAGACCGCGCCGACCCAGCCGACCAACACCTACGGTGCGACGAAGCTGGCGATCGACCACGCGATCACCTCGTTCTCCCGCGCCCACGGCATCGCCGCCGTCAGCCTGCGGTACTTCAACGTCGCCGGCGCCTACGGCTCCTTCGGCGAGCGGCACACCACCGAAACCCATCTGATCCCCCTCGTGCTCCAGGTCGCCACCGGGGACCGCGAGCGGATCCAGATCTTCGGTGACGACTACCCGACCGCGGACGGCACCGCCATCCGCGACTACATCCACGTGGTCGACCTCGCCGACGCGCACCTGCTGGCCCTGCGCCACGCGGCCGACGGCGAGCACCGCGTCTACAACCTCGGCAGCGGCACCGGGTTCTCGGTGCTCGAGGTGATCGAGGCGTGCCGCCGCACCACCGGTCACGAGATCCCCGCCGTGGTCGCTCCGCGCCGGGCGGGCGACCCGTCGGTGCTGGTGGCCTCCAGCGAGCTGGCCGGTGACGAACTCGGCTGGAAGCCCGAGCGCACCGACCTCGACGGCATCGTCGCCGACGCCTGGGCGTTCACGCGGTCCCGCCGGAACGCCTGAGGCCGATTTCTTGCGTTCCTTCGGCTCGCTGCCGAAGGACCACGTCGGCGACGTCGGACGGCGGCACCATCGCGTCCAGAGCCCTGGCCAGGAGTTTCGTCAGCCCGTGCCCGGGGTCGGCTTCGGCCGCCCTGGCCAAGGCGATCCCGGCGGTCGCCAGGTCGCCCCGGACATAGGCGGCGTGCGCCTTCAGGGCGAGCGCCTCGGCCGCTTCCGGTGCCGGGATTTCCCGGGCGAGGGTGAGCCAGAGATCCTCCGCCGCGCGGGCGAGCGGTGAGTCCGCGGGCGCGGCGGTGAGCATGCAGGCACCGCGGACTTCGACCAGGCACAGCGCCCAAGCCAGCCGGACTGCCTGATCGTCCGTGATCGCCGGGTCGCCGCTGTCCGCGCGGGCGAGTGCGGCGTTCACCTCGGCGATCCCGCCCTGGACGAGGTCCGGGCCCTTCCAGGGTGGCTCGTCCAGCCTGGTGAGGAGACCGGCGCGTCTGGCGAGCGTCTCCGGAGCGACGGGGTCGAAGAGCCGCTCGAGTTCGTCCCGGCTCGCGTGGGTGATCTGCCCGGCACCGGTGACGACCGCGGCGGCCACCGAATCGCGTGGATCCGGCAGCAGACCGCCACAGGTCCTTTCCCGGTAGCACGCCCAGCGCTCCTCGGCGGCGATACGCGCCGCCCATACCGAATGCAGCAACGGGATGCCGTACTCGGCCAGCGAGGCTTCCACGCGCCGGACGAACCGGCGGCGCGGGGGCCGCCCCGCCTTGTTCGCGGGGCCGCCACCGACCACCGCGACGGTGGCGCCGGTATGGCCGGTCAGGGCGAGCCTGACCGCGAGGTCACGCGCCTGGTCCTGTTCCAGGCCAGGCGGGGGCAGGTCCACGCGCATGAGGAGGCCCTGGCGCTTGCGGTCCTCACCGCGAAGGCCGAAGACGACGGCGGAGTCCTCGGGATGGAAGCCGAGGAGGTACGGGATCGCGGCGAGCAGGTCCGCCGGATCCGTCAGATTGACCTTGGTCCTGCCGGTCGGAGTCGATGTGGTCATGCCCCCACCCTGCGGCGGGAATGGGGCCGCCGGGTGGGGGCACGACACATCTGTGGACAGCCGGGACCGTTGTGGACAACCGCCGCGGGACCGGGCGCCGGGACGCCGACCCTGTCGGTGGGGTGGTCTACAGTGCCCGGCCCCGCGGGGTCAGCCGCAGTGTTCGAACGGGCTCTCGTAGGCGTTCGAACCGACCGAGCCGCCCCACTTGACGCAGGTCGCGGCGGCCGTCTTCTTCACCGGGCCCGCGTAGTAGGCGAAGCTGCCGGAGTCGGTCACGCGAGCGGAACCCTGGACTTCGAGGAACGCCGACACCGGTGACGCGGTGCCGAGCGAAACCGCCTTCAGCGTGGTGACGCAGTTGGCCTTGGTCGACGCGTTGTAGAGCAGGTACGCGGTACCCGAACCGTTCGCGAGCCCCTGCGAGTCGACGACCGAGAACCCGCTGCCGCACACCTCGGTGGCCGAGTACGGGTTGCCACCGCACGAGTTCTTGCTGGTGAAGTTGGTGTGGCCGTAGTACGGCACCGCGACGCCGTGCAGCACCACCTTCTGCGCGACCCCGTTGAGCCGCTGTTCGAAGTGCAGGTGGGGACCGGTCACGCCGCCGGTCGCCCCGGCCGTGCCGATCTGCTTGCCGAGGCTGACGGCCTGGCCGACCGAGACGGACTGGGTCGACAGATGCGCGTACCGGGTACGCCAGCCGCTGCCGTGGTCGATCTCGACCCAGCGCCCGTAGCTCGTGCTTCCCTCGTTGGCGACCCGGGTGACGGTGCCGCCCGCCGACGCCAGCACCGGCATCCCGGTGATCCCCGACTTCTGGAAGTCGACCGAGTTCGCCGGGCTGTGCCCGCTGAACGTCGCCGCCGTGACCGTGACGCCGCATTTGAACGGGACCTGGAAGTTCGGGGCGGCCGACGCCTGCGTCGTACCGGCGAGGGTCAGGCCGAGCGCTGGGATGACGGCGGCCGCGGCGAGCACTGCGAAACGGCGCAACCTGGACATGGAGACCTCCATCAGGTGGGGAAGCCGGACAGGCCGAAGCAAAGCCGGGGGAAATACATTTTCCGTACAAGCCCGAGGTCGGGTCGGCGTTTTCCGCCTGGAACGCCGGTCGCCCGTCCCTGCATCGAGTGTCCCGAAAGTGGCTTTCGCGACCCCCACGAGGCCGTCGGCAACGCCCATCGTCGGCCGTGCGTGTTTCGTGTCGTCCGGGCTTGGTCACCCAGTGGATTCCGGCTCGGGTCGATGGCCGCGGTGTGACGTTGCGAAAGCCACTTTCGCAGCGCTGGAGGTTGTGAAAGTGGCTTTCGCGACACGCCTCCGCCCCCGACTCACCACGGGCACACCGGTGACGTGGCGAAGGCCTCCTTCCCTACCCTCGGAGTAGGAAAGGAGGCCTCACGCAAGTCGGCCCGCTCAGCCGAAAGCGGCTCGCAGCGCGGGTTTGCCACCCGCCACCGGCAGCACCAGCGAGGTCCGGTTCAGCTCGACCGAGACACCGGCGCCCGGCTTCGGCCGGAGCGTGTAGTCGTGGTCGCTGGAGGCCACCAGGAACTCGATCTTGTGCCCGGCCGCGAGCAGGTAGTCCTTCGCGACCAGTTCCACCTCGACCTTGTAGTTCTCGCCAGGGGTGATCGGGTCGGTGCGGGCGGGGTCACGCCGGTTCTGCGGGTCGGTCCAGCCGCGGGTGATCACCTTCGCCGTCCCGTCCGGAGCGCGGTCGAGGAGCACCGCGGTCACGTTCGCGGCCGGCTTGTCGAGGGACAGCGACAGATCGGTCTTCACCGTTCCGGAAAGCCGCACGGGCTGCTTCGCCGCGGTGGTCGAGTACAGCAGCCGGTGGCCCGACGACGCCGCGGCCGCCAGTTGTTCGATCGTCTTGCTCGCGTCGTCCGCCAGCGTCTCGACGGCGGCCTTGCCCGGAACGGGGTTGCGCGTGTCGAGCTTGCCCTTCGAAGAGCCGCCGGGCCACGGGTAGAGCTTGACGTCCTGGGTGCCGGGCAGCGGCCACTCCGGCTCGTCCACCCACGACTTGTCCTCGCGCTGGATGGTGGCCTTCGGCTCACGCTCGATACCGTTGTCCACGTCGTAGAGGTAGTGCGACATCCACTTGTTCAGCGTGGCGAGCCAGACGTCGCGGCGGAGGCTGAACGGGTCGGAGTGCCCGGCCTGGTGCAGCCAGATCTTGTGCTCGACGCCGTGCCGCTTGAGCAGCTCGTACCAGCGCGTGCCCTGGTCGGTCTTGACGTTCCAGTCACCGAAGCCGTGCACCACGAGCACCGAGGCCCGCACCTTGTTCACGTCGGTGCGGTAGTTCCGCGCGTCCCAGAAGGGACTGTAGTCACCGGTCACGCGGTCCTGGTCGACCGCGATGCCGTCGATCAGCGGACGGCAGACGGCGCGGTCCTGGCGCGTGTAGACGTAGTCCGCGAGCACGTCCGCGTCCTCGCCCTGGAACCCGCCTGCCGCGACGACAGCGCCGTCGTTGCGGTAGTAGTCGTACCAGCTGGAGATCGCCGCGATCGGGACGATCGTCTCCAGCCCTTCGACGCCGGTGCTGGCCACGGCGTTGGGCAGCGTCCCGTTGTAGGACACGCCCATCATGCCGGTCTTGCCGGTGCTCCAGTCCGCGACCGCGGCCTTGCCCGCCGCGTCCCGTGCCGTCGCGCGGCCGTTCAGCCAGTCCACAATGGACTTCGCGCCGATGGTCTCGTTGACGTCGCCGCTGCTCGGGCAGCCGGTGGACTGGCCGCTGCCGAGCGACTCCCCGTACACGACGGCGAAGCCGCGGGCGGTGAAGTAGTCCTGGTAACGCCAGCTGATCGGCACCGGGTTCGGGCCGACGGTCTTCGTCGCGATCCGCGGGCCCGCCGGAGCGCGCTTGGCGCCGGGCACGTACAGCTCGACGTCGACGTTGTGGTTCGCGACGTCGTTGCCGCCCGCGTAGTACGGGCTGGCCTGGTAGACGACCGGGACCTTCATGCCCTGTTGCGTCGCGCGGGGCCGCACCACCTCGGCGTGCACGAGGTCGTCCTTGCCGTCACGGTCGCTGTCGACCGGCGCGGTGACCCAGACGTTCTCCCGGATGACGTCCGCGGGGTCGAACACCGGCTGGGCTTGGCCGTCCTTGAAGACCGGCGCCGGTGGCGCGTCGGCATGGGCGGGCAACGCCGTCGCCGGAAGGACCAGGACGGCGGTGAACAGGGCAGCGAGCCTGGCGACTCTCACAGGACCCCCAATGGCGGGCGGGTAAGACCCAGGTGAGGTTTCCGGCCACCCGAACAGGTGTCAAGAGACTAACGTCGGAGGCATGCCGAGCTCACTGGAAGCACCGATCGTCGCCGTCACCGTCTACCCGCACCACGCCCGGATCACCAGGCGGGCTTCGGCTGCCCTCGACGGCGAAACCCGCTTCGCCTTCGCGGGCCTGCCGTGGAACCTGGACACCGACTCGGTCCGTGTGACCGGTTCCGGCCCGGCGGTCATCGCCGGAGTCGACGTCGCCGTCGAGCGCCACCCCGCGCCGGCGGACGCCTCCCTGCGCGCGCTGACCGAGCAGCGGCGCGCCGATCAGGCGGTGGTCGACGAGGTCGCGGACGCCGTCGCCGCGGAGACCGCGAAGGTCGATCTGCTGACCGGGCTGGCGACACGCAGCGGCAAGAGTTTCGCGAAGGCGCTCGCGGAGGGTACGGCGGAACCGCCCCGGGTCGCCGAAGTCACCGACGCGCTCGGCACGCAATTGGCCGAGGCGCTCGGGAAGCGCCGCGAACTCGGCATCCGCCTCGCCCGGCTCCGTGACGACCTCAAGGCGCTGGACCGCGAGATCGAGGCGAAACAGGGAACGTCCGAAGTGGACAGCGCGACGGTCACGGTCGAGCTGGAGAGCCAGGAGGACGGCGCGGAAATCGGCCTCGAACTGTCCTATGTGGTCGCGAACGCGAGCTGGGAGCCGGGTTACGACGTGCGCGTCCGCGGCGAGGACGTCTCGCTGACCTGGTACGGGCGGATCACCCAGCACACCGGCGAGGACTGGCCGGAATGCGAACTGGCCCTCTCCACCGCGCGGCCGGCGAACACCGTGGAGGTGCCGGAGCTCGATCCGTGGTTCCTCGACCGCGTGCGCCCGGTCCAGCCGCTGATGGCACGCGCGGCTTATGGTGGCGCGTCGCCCGCGGGCGGAGGGGTCCCGGAGTCGGTGGGCATGCCGGCTCCCGCCGCGCCCGGGATGGCGGTGCGGACCGCGTCCGTCGAACAGGGCACCACCGCGGTCACCTACCGGCCCGGCCGCCCGGTGGCGGTCCCCTCGGGAGCGCAGGGCCACCGCACGACGCTCGCGCAGCTGGAGCTGACCGCGAAACTGGGCTACGTCACCGCTCCGGTGGTGTCACCGGAGGCGTTCCTGCGGGCGACCGTGGTCAACACTTCGGAACACACGCTGCGGCCGGGCAAGGCGTCGGTGTTCCACGAGACGGAGTTCGTCGGCACCACCCGGCTGGACGTCTGGGCGCCGGGCGAGGAACTCGAACTCGCCCTCGGCGTGGACGACCGGATCCGGGTCGAGCGGGAACTCGCGCACCGCACGGCGAGCAAGGCGACGCTGTCCGGGGTCCGCAAGCGGGAAGCCGCCTACACCACGACGATCGTCAACCACAGCCCGCGCGAAGCCGTCGTGACCGTGCTGGATCAGGCACCGGTCTCCCGGGACGACGCGATCACCGTCCGGGACGTGCGCACCGTGCCGGAGCCGGTGGAGCGGACCGAGCTGGGCGAGCTCACCTGGCGGCTGACGCTCGCTCCGGGCGCGAAGAGCGTTGTGACGCTCGGGTACCGGGTGGACGTCGCGAAGGGTGTCGAGCTGTCGGGGTGGCGCGAGTAGCCGTCCCGGAACGCCATGAAAGGTCCTTTCCTTGCAAAATTTGCAAGGAAAGGACCTTTCATGGCACGTGCCGGACCGAGATCAGCCCTGCGAGATGTACGCCTCCAGCTGTTCCTGGCTCTTCTCCAGCTGCTCCATCCGGGTCTTCACGACGTCGCCGATGCTCACGATCCCGGCGAGCCTGCCGTCCACCACGACCGGGACGTGCCGGATGCGCCGTTCGGTCATCAGAACCGACAGCTGATCGACCGAGTCCTCCGGCGTGCAGCTCGCGACCATCTTCGTCATGATCGCGGACACCGATCCGTCGAGCAGCTGGGGTCCGCGCTCGTTGAGCCGGCGCACCACGTCCCGTTCGGAGACGATCCCGACGATCGCGCCCTCGGCGTCCACGACCACCAGCGCGCCGACATTGTGCTCCGCCAGTCTCTCGAGCAGTTCGGTGACGTTCGTCTCCGGCGAGACGGTCGCGACGGCCGCCCCCTTGGTCCGCAACAGATCGGAAATCCGCATACGCGCTCCTCCCGGAAGGGTGACCTGAGTCACTCCAGGTTATGGCTTCACCGCCCTGCGCGAAAGTCCGGAGAGTCCGGTTCGATACCGAGCCTGGTGGCGAGCGCGTCGTACGCCTGGATGATCCCGGTGCCGTACGGGTCGTCGCCGAGCGCGCCGAGTGTGCCCCGCCCGAGCTCCCACTGGGCCTTCGCGGCCTCGTGATCACCGAGTTTGCGGTAGTCCTCGGCGAGGTTCAGGTGCAGCGACGGGTAGAACCCGCGCACGGCCAGCGTCGCGTGGTACTCCTTGGCGCGTTCGTCGGTGAGCGAATCGGCCGCCGCGAGCGCGCGCAGATCCCAGGCGAGTTCGTCGGCCGGGTCGTCGCAGACGTCGGCCATGTAGTGCGCGAGCGCGCACCGGTGCAGCGGGTCGCCGTCCTCGCCGATCCGTTCCCACAGCGCCGCGAACTTCTCGCGCGCGCCGGTGCGGTCACCGGAGATGTGCAACTGGAGGCCGGTGTTGATCTCGGCCATCACGTCGTCGGTCATTTGACGTCCGAGGCCGGGGCCGCCCAGGTGTTGCACGCCGACGTCGTCTTCCCGGAGAACCCGGCCTTCGCCCATTTCAGCTGGTTACGACGGCTGCCGTGGGTGTCGCTGTCGTCGGCGCGGCCGTAGTCGTCGAGGGCGGCGTTGGCCAGCGACCTGCTGATCGAACCACGACCGGCGGCGGCCGCGAGGGCGAGCGCGCCGAAGCAGTTCGCCTGCAACTCGATGCGGCGGACCAGTTCCTTGTCGGCGGGCGAGTTCTCCTCCGGCGACGACATCTTCTCCGCGGCGGCCGACAGGATCCCGCTGGACCGCTGGACGTGATGCCCGTACTCGTGGGCCATCGTCGCGAGGTGACGGGACCGCTCGAGGCCGGCGTCGCCCAGCATCCACTGGGTCGGCGCGTAGATCGTGGTGTCGCCACCGCAGTAGTAGGCGACGGCCTCGTTCTCGCCCGGCGCCTTCCCGCAGGCGCTGGTCTCGGGCAGCGTCACCTGCACGGTCACCGTCAGCGCGGGCTCGTTCGCCTGGTCCAAGGCAGGTTTCCAGGCTTCGGCGAGACACGACACGAACGTCTTGTAGTACGTCTCCAGTTTCGCGGGCTCGCGGCTGATCGCGGGCAGCCGGCAGGTGACCGCGCCGAGCGCGACCCCTTCCGCCAGCAGCGGATTCGTCTCGAGCTCCCGCACCTCCTTGGGCGCGGGCTTCGCGTTCCCGGCCGGCCCCTTGGCCCCTTCCGAGGTGTACGCGCCGGGCACCGGGAGGGCCTGGCCGTCGACCGTCCGCGGTCCGCCCGCCATCATCATCCCGGTGGCGGTCAGCGCGGCGACGATGAGCAGACCGACCACGGCGTTCCCCGTGTGGCGAGGGCTTTCCGGACGAGGCGGCGAAGGCGTGAACGGTCTGGGTACCTCGTCGGTGCCGGTCATGGTGTCCCCCAAACGTGCGAGTCCACAGCATACGGAATGCCACACCTGGTGGCGCCGGGACGGAGCACCCGGCGAGACTGTGGGCATGAGTGACGAGGACCCGTACCTGTGGCTGGAAGACGTGACCGGCGAAGAAGCGCTGGGCTGGGTGCGAGCCCGTAACGCCGAAGCTCTCGCGGAGCTGGCGGGCGGCGAGCGGTTCGGCGTGATCCGTGACGAGGTCCGCGAGGTCCTCGACGCCGACGACCGGATTCCCTACATCCGCCGCCGCGGCGAATACCTGTACAACTTCTGGCAGGACTCGGCCAACCCCCGCGGTCTGTGGCGCCGCACCACCCTGGAGCAGTACCGGCTCGACACGCCGGAGTGGGAACTCCTCCTCGACGTCGACGCGCTGGCCGAGGCCGAGGGCGAGAACTGGGTGTGGCAGGGCGCGGCCGTCCTCCGCCCGGGTTACGACCGCGCGCTGGTCGAACTGTCGCGGGGCGGCGCCGACGCGACCGTCGTCCGCGAGTTCGACCTCGACGAGCGCCGGTTCGTCGAGGACGGGTTCTTCGTACCCGAGGCCAAGACCAGGATCGGCTGGATCGACCGTGACCGCGTCTACGTCGGCACCGATTTCGGTCCTGGGACGCTGACCGATTCGGGCTATCCGCGGCTGGCCAAGGAATGGCGGCGCGGCACCCCGCTCGAAGAGGCGACGGTGGTCTTCGAGGGCAAGGCGGACGACGTCTCCGTGTCCGCCCACCACGACCCGACCGAAGGCTGGGAGCGCGACTTCGTCTACCGGTCGATCGACTTCTACCGCACGGAAAGGTATGTCCGGACGGCCTCGGGGCTCGACCGCATCGAGGTCCCCGAAGACGCGCAGACGTCCTCGCACCGCGAGTGGCTGCTGATCCGGCTTCGCTCGGACTGGACCGTCGAAGGCACGACGTACCCCTCAGGCGCTCTGCTCGCCTCCGGGTTCGACGCGTTCATGGCGGGCGAGCGCACTTTCACGACCCTGTTCACGCCGGACGCGCACACGTCCCTGGAGTATTGGGTGTGGACGCACAACCACCTGCTGCTCTCGACCCTGTCCGATGTCCGGACGGAGCTGCGCGTGCTCACGCCGTCCGACGGCTGGACCTCCCGGCCGCTCGCCGGCGCGCCGGAACTGGGCACCGCGCAGATCACCGGCACCGACCCCGACGTAAGCGACGAGTACCTGCTCGATTCCAGCGGTTACACCCAGCCGTCGACGTTGAGCTACGGGCACGTCGGAGGCGACGTCGAGGTCCTCAAGCGCGCTCCCTCGTTCTTCGACAGCGAGGGCATGACGGTCTCGCAGCACTTCGCGACGTCCGAAGACGGCACGAAGATCCCGTACTTCGTCGTACGCCCCTCCGGCGCCGAAGGCGGGCCGACGCTGCTGACCGGCTACGGCGGCTTCGAGGTCTCACTGACCCCTGGTTACAGCGGCGTCATCGGCCGCGGCTGGCTCTCGCGCGGCGGCACCTACGTCGTCGCGAACATCCGAGGCGGCGGCGAATACGGGCCGGACTGGCACACGTCGGTGACGAAAGCCAAGCGGTACAAGGTGTACGAGGACTTCTCGGCCGTCGCCGCCGACCTCGTCGAGCGCGGCATCAGCGAGCCCGCGCGCCTCGGCATCCAGGGCGGCAGCAATGGCGGGCTCCTGATGGGTGTCATGCTGACGCGCTATCCGCACCTGTTCGGCGCGATCGTGAGCCAGGTACCGCTGCTGGACATGAAGCGGTATCACAAGCTCCTCGCGGGCGCGTCGTGGATGGCCGAGTACGGCGACCCCGACGATCCGGCGGAATGGGACTTCATCGGGAAGTACTCGCCGTACCAGAACGTCCACGCCGGACGCGGGTACCCGCCGGTCCTGTTCGTCACCTCCACCAGGGACGACCGCGTCCATCCCGCGCACGCCCGCAAGATGGTCGCGCGGATGCTGGAGCAGGGACACGACGTGCGCTACCACGAGAACATCGAGGGCGGTCACGGGGCGGCGGCCGACAACGAGCAACTGGCGTTCAAATGGGCCCTGATGCTCGAATTCCTGTGGGAGAAGCTCGCCTGACCCGCCGGGAAGGGGACTTTCCGGCGCGAAAGTCCCCTTCCCGAGCTCACTCCGCCACCTTCGCCAGCACCACCCCTCCGACGATCAGCGCCATCGCGGCGAACCGGCCGAAACTGAGCGGATCCTTGTGGATCACGATGCCGAACACGATGGCGCCCACCGCGCCGATGCCGGTGAAGACGGCATACGCGGTGCCGACCGGGAGCGAGTCCATCGCCTTGGACAGTAGGTAGACCGCGGCGACGCCGAGCACGAAGCACAGCACGGTCGGCCAGAAGCGGGTGAAGTTCTCCGTCGGCTTGATGCTCTGCGACCAGGCGACCTCGACGACTCCCGCCAGCAGCAGGATTCCCCAGCCCATCAGACTTCCCTGCCGGCTTTTTCGGCACCGAGGAGCGCCTGCTCCCGCGACGCGATCCGTTCGGGATCCCGCGGGCTCAGCCGCGGGTCGACGAGAGCGTTCGTCAGCTCGGAGTTCAGGAACGTGACGTCCCGGACGTCGTAGTGCCCGTCGAAGAAGTCGCGCAGGTAGCGCTCGTGGTGGTCGACCGGCTCCCGCGGCGTGCCGGGCAGGTAGGTTCCGCCGCGTGCTCCCGCAACCACGAAAGCCTTGCCCGCCAAGGACATCTTCGGGAACGTGACCTGGTCGATCCACAGCTTGAGCGTCGCGGGGATCGAGAAGTTGTACATCGGCGCCCCGATCAGCACGACGTCGGCGGCGAGTAGTTCGGCCAGCAGCGGCTCGATGACCGCCCAGGCCTCGCGCTGCTCCGGCGTCTTCACCACCGAGGCGTAGCCGGCCGGGTCGGTGATCCCGGCCTGGAGGAGGGCGTCGCAGATCTCGGTCCAGGCCTGGCCGATCGGCGGCACCGGGTCGGCGGCGACGTCGCGGTAGGTGTAGCCCGCACCCGGGTTCGCGGCGCGCCAGACGTCGGCGAAACGAGCGCTCAGCTCGCGGGAGAACGACGCGCTACGGGCACTGGAGTCGAGGTGGAGAAGGTGGCTCATCGGGGGCCCTCCCGAACCAGGAAGTGGACACGGCGTCCACTTGCTTCGCCGGGTACAAGTGGACGCCGCGTCCGGATATTCCCTAGGCTGCGGACATGCCAGAAGATCTCCTCGCGGCGGGTCCGGGACGGGAACGCTCGGACGCCGCCCGCAACCGAGCGAAGATCCTGAAGGCCGCCGAAGAGCTCTTCGCGGCGCGCCCGGCCGCGGACATCACCATGGAGGACATCGCCCGAGCGGCGGGGGTCGGCAGGGCGACGCTGTACCGCCGCTACCCGGACCGCTCGGCGATCGCCGTCGCCCTGCTGGACGAGCACGAGCGGGAACTACAGGAGCGGCTGCTCACCGGTCCTCCCCCCTTGGGACCCGGCGCGCCGCCCGCCGAGCGACTGGCCGCGTTCTACGCGGCGATGATCGGGCTGCTCGCCCGGCACTCCCATCTCGTCCTCGGCACCGAGGTCGGGCACTCGCGCTTCACCAGCGGGCCGTACCGGCTGTGGCGTACCCACGTCCGCCACCTCGCCGAGCAAGCGAAAGCGAAGGACCCGGACGCGCTCGCCGACATCCTGCTGGCACCGCTCGCCGCTGACGTGTTCCTCCATCAAACGGGCGAACTCGGCCTGAGCGCGGAACGGATCATCGACACCCTGGCCGAGCTCGCCCGGCGAACGCTCTCCTGATCAGCCGGCGAGGCCGTCGACGACGAGCTTCATCACGGCCTGCCAGTGCTCGCGCTGCGCGGCACGCTCGTCCGGACCGGCGAGCCGCTCCTGATGGAAGACCACGACCGTCTTGCCCGGCCCGGCCGGACGGAGTCCCACCTGGACCGTGCTCTCGTGATCCCAGTCCTTCGGACGCCAGGTGAGGCGGATCTTCTCCTGCTCGCGGTAGCCGCGGACCTCGCCGACGGTGCCCTCGGCCGTCTCGTACGGCGCGCCCTTCTCCGGCTCCAGCCGCACGTCACCCAGCCAGGTCGCCAAGCCAGGGCCCGAGAGGTACTCCCACACCTGTTCCAGCGGATACGCCACCGTCTTGGACACGCCGATCTCCCAGCCCGCGTCCTTCGTCTTGCCGACCATCACGCCTCCGCTGTAACCGTCTTACCTGGTTTCCGAAACCGACTATAATGGTTACATGACTCCGGGAACAAGACTGCTCGTCAACGCCCAGGGTGAGCGGTACCGGTTCGATCCGGGCAGTCTCAGCCTCGAACTCATGCTGACCGGTGGCCCTGGCCCGTACGAGCGCTACGAAATCGCGCACACGCCGTCCGCCCTCGCCGACTGGTTCACCGGCTCCCGGCTGGCGTTGACCGCTCCCCTGACCGACGTCCGGATCCGGCCCGCCGACCTGACCGCGCTCAAGGAGCTCCGGGACACCCTCTACCGCGTCGCACCCGCCCTCGCCCGTGGCGAAACGCCGTCGGACGACGACGTCGCCCTCCTGAACAGCGGAACCGCGGAGACGCCGAGGCCGCTCGTCGACCTGAAGACCCGACAGCTCACTTGGGCGCCGCCCGTCACCGGGAAACAACTCCTCGGCGCCGTCGCTCGCGACGCCATCGGCCTCGTCGCGGGCGAGCGGTCCGGCCGCGTCCGCGAATGCTCCGCCGACGACTGCTACCTGCTGTTCTTCGACACCTCCCGCTCGGGCAACCGCCGCTGGTGCTCGATGGAGCGCTGCGGCAACCGCGCCAAGATCCGGGCCTACCGCGCGCGGACCGAGACCGCCTGATCGCTACGATTCCCGGCGATGCAGGGTGAGACGAAACTGGAACAGCGCGTCGTGGAGACGGCGGAAAAGCTGCTGGCCAAACGGAAATCGGTGACCGCGCTCGACGTCCTGAGCGGTATCGGCTGGCTGCCGGAGAACATGCTGAAAAGCTGGCAGCAGGGCCGGATCCCCGACCTGACAACCGCGTTGTCCGTGAGCGCGGAGAGGCTGGAGTTCGCTCTCGGCGCGCTTCGCCGGTGGACGCGGGAAAAGGCCCTCGACAGCTCGGAGATCGAACATGTCGGCGCGACCCGCGACCGGGCGCTCCTCCGGGTGACTTCGGGCGAGCTGGCCGGTCTCGAACCGCTCTTCCGGACGCAGTGGCTCATGCCGGGACTGTCCGAAGCCAAACGGGCGCAAGTGCTCGCCCGGCAACGGAAAGCGCCGGATCTCGTCGTCTCCGTGGCGCTGAAGGACTGGACGTGCGCCGACTGCGGCGGGACCGGCGATCTGCTGTTCATGGAGAACGAAAAACCGCACTGCCTCGATTGCGCCGACCTCGGTCACCTGGTCTTCCTGCCCGCCGGCGACACCGCCCTGACCCGCCGGGCGAAGAAGGCGAGCCGGCTCTCGGCCGTGGTCGTCCGCTTCAACCGGTCACGGAAGCGCAGTGAGCGGCAAGGACTCCTGGTCGAGGAGGCGGCACTGCGCGGCGCCGAGGAACAATGCCTCGCCGACGAGGACGTCCGGGAACGCCGCCGCGACCGGGATCGCGAACGCCGCGTCCACGAGGACGTCGAATTCACCGCCCGGTTCCACACCGCGATCACCGAGATGTTCCCCGGCTGCCCGCCGGAGCGGGCACGCGCCATCGCCGAACACGCCGGGCAGCGAGGCAGTGGCCGAGTGGGCCGGTCGGCCGCCGGCCGGGAACTGGCCGAACGAGCGGTGTTCCTCGCCGTCGTCGCCTCGATCCGGCATCTGGACACCGAGTACGACGACCTCCTCATGGCGGGCGTGGAACGGCAGACCGCCCGCGACCGCATCCGCACCACCATCGACGCGGTGCTCGAACGCTGGCGTTCCTGACCGCTGTCACAGTCCGGGCGCGGGCATCGTCCAGGGAGCATGTTCACCGCATACCTCATCCTGGCCATCACGACGATCGCCATCAACGCCGGGATCGCCGCCGCCGACTTCGCGCGTGTCCCGTTCGTCCTCAAGAACTCCGCCGAGGTCAATGTCCCGCAATCGTGGATCCCGCCGCTGGCCTCACTGAAGGCCGCGGGCGCGGCCGGGCTGCTGCTCGGCCTGCTCGGGGTGCCGTACATCGGGACCGCGGCGGCCGCCGGGCTCGTACTGTTCTACCTCGGCGCCGTCATCACTCACGTGCGGGCGCGCGTCCTCTACAACATCGCCTTCCCCGGCGGATTCCTCGCGCTGGCGGTGGCGACCTTCGTGCTCGATCTCGCTCAGGCCAGGTAGGGACCGAAGTGCTCGGCGACGACGTCCGCGACCGCCTCGGCGTCTCGTGAGCCGTCGATCTCCAGCACCCGGATGCCGAGATCCTTCGCGGTACGGACGGCGTCGTCGGCGACGAGCCGGTCCCGCTCGATCCGGTTGCGCTGCGCGCGTTCGGGGTCGCTGACCCGGTGCGCCACCGAGCCGGCCCGGGGCAGCACGCGGAGCTGGTGCTCACGGAAACCGTCGGTGGGCACCAGCACGATCATCCGCCGCGGTGAATCCAGGAGCGGCGCGACCAGGTCCGGACGCAACCCCCAGCCCTCGGCGAGGATCGGGCGCCCGGAGACCAGCGCGCGCAGATCGTCCAGCGCCCATTCGAACCGCAGCGGGAAACCGGCGATCGTGTCGGCGGCCATCCGTTCGGGAGTGGTGTCCATCCAGACGGTCTCCGGGTCGGGATCGGCGGCGGGCAGTCCTTTGAGGACGCGGTGAGCGACACGGCGATCCTGATGGGCGCGAGCGTCGTGGAAGTCGTAGTGGTAGACGGTGATGCCGTGGCGGCGCGCGAGAAGCCGGGAAACGGTGGACTTTCCCGCCCACTGGCCGCCGCAGATCCACAGCGCTTGGCCGAGGGTGCCGAACGGGTCGAAGATCTCGCCGTTCGCGGTCACCGAGGCCCCCTGGTGTCGACTGCGAGCAAGGACCCTTTCGCGAGCAGAACGAGCCTCGAAGGCACTTGCTCGCGAACGTCCCTGATCCGCTGGGTGATCCGGACACGCTCACTCACCGCTCCGCCCAAGTCGATCCGGCACAACAACCCGCTCTCATCGGCGATCGCGAACCCTCCGTCCACGGACGCGACCGAGGGGACGAACCGTCGGTCGTGCTGGATCCTCCACCGCTTGGCACCGTCCGACGCGTCGACCACCGTGTAGCCACCACGCCGCTCTGCCAGCCAAAGCAAGCCGCCGCACCGGTCCACCGCTCTGGGGAAGAGATCGTGCCCGGTACGGACGACTGTCTCGGCTTTCGTCTCGGAGAGGACGATGCGTACGACCAAGCGGTCGCCACACCGCACGAGGAAACCGCCGTCGTCGTCCGCACGAAAGGCGGGCCCGGCGTCAGGCCCGGCCAGAGGCCCCGGCAAGGACCACGTGGCCAGTTCCCTGCCGTCATCCCGATCGATCAAACGTACGGAATCGCCACCCGGCTCCCCGAGAAGAAAACCGGCCTCGGTCGCGGCAGGCAAGACCGTGCTACCGCGATCCTCCACCCGCCAACGCATGTCACCGGTCGGGAGCTCCACCGCGGTCAATGGCGTATATCCACGCCAGCCGCCCACAAGCACGAGTTCTTCGTTCACCACTACATGACCGGCGAACGAGCCCGGCTCCACCTGCCAGACGTCTTCGCCGGTTTCGATGTCCAGGCAGCGCAGCCTGCTGTTGTTCTGCGGGAGCACCAAGCAATACGGTCCATCGATCACGACCGCGTACGGCCAAGTTCCCACCGGGACATCCCAGTACACCGAACCGTCGGCGGGCGCCAGGCAGACCAAGCGCGTATTCCGCTCGTGCACGATCAAGCGGCGTGCGGTGACCGCCATCGCGGACGGCGAACCTGCTTGATGCAGCGGCCGTTCCCAGCGGACCTTGAACACGAGACCAGTTCAGCAGCGGACCAGCCACCGCACAACCGGATTCGCCGCCTGCTTCGGTGGACGACGAGTCGTCCACCGAAGCAGGATTGGGACTAGCTGCAGCCGGAGGTGGCGCCACACCCTTCGCAGGCGTAGCAGGAACCGGCGGGCCGCATCTTGGTGCCGCAGGTCATGCAGAGCGGCGCGTCGGAGGCGGTGCCGAGGTTCAGTTCGACCAGTTCCGCCGTCGAATGCGCCACCTTGGCGGGCTCCGCGGAGGAAGAGTCCACAGTGGACCGAAGGGCGTCGAGGTCGACGTTCTCCGGTTCGGCGGCGGGCGCCGCACCGTAGTTCGCCTCGACCTGTGCCGAACGTTCATCGGCGGTGAAGATGCCGAGCTGCGAACGCTTTTCGTACGGCAGGTAGTCCAGCGCCAGCCTGCGGAACAGGTAGTCCATGACGCTGGTGGCGATGCGGATGTCGGGGTCGTCGGTCATGCCGGCGGGCTCGAAGCGCAGGTTGGAGAACTTCGAAACGTAGAACTCCAGCGGGATCCCGTGCTGCAGGCCGACCGAGATCGACATCGAGAACGCGTCCATCACGCCCGAGAGGGTCGATCCCTGCTTTCCGAGCTTCACGAAGATCTCGCCGAGGCCGTCGTCCGGGTACGAACCGGCGTGCAGGTAGCCCTCGGCACCGCCGACGGTGAACGACACCGTCTGGCTGGGGCGCTTCTTCGGCAGGCGCTTGCGGACCGGCCGGTACTCGACGACCTTTTCGGCCTCGGGCTCGGCCTTCTCCTTCTTGCCGGTGGACAGCGGCTGCCCGACCTTGCAGTTGTCGCGGTAGATCGCGAGCGCCTTGAGGCCGTACTTCCAGCCCTGGAAGTAGATCTCCTCGACCTCTTCGACGGTCGCCGACTCCGGCATGTTGACCGTCTTGGAGATCGCGCCGGACAGGAACGGCTGCACCGCGGCCATCATCCGGACGTGCCCCATCGGCGCGATGGACCGCTCCCCCACCGCGCAGTCGAACACCTCGTAGTGCTCCTGGCGCAGGCCCGGAGCGTCGACGACATGGCCGTGCTGGGCGATGTACTCGACGATCGCCTCGATCTGCTCGCCCTGGTAACCGAGCGAGGCCAAGGCGCGCGGAACGGTCTGGTTGACGATCTGCATCGAACCGCCGCCGACCAGCTTCTTGAACTTGACCAGCGAGAAGTCCGGCTCGATACCGGTCGTGTCGCAGTCCATCATGAAGCCGATGGTGCCGGTGGGCGCGAGCACCGAAGCCTGCGCGTTGCGCCAGCCACTGGTCTCGCCCAGTTCGATGCCGCGCTTCCATTCCTGGGTGGCGAGCGCGCGGACCGCGGCGTCGTTCGAGTGGTAGGTCCGCACCAGTTCGTTGGCGGCGGCGTGCTTGCGCATGACCCGCTGGTGCGCCTCGGCGTTGCGCGCGTAGCCCTCGTACGGCCCGACGACCGCGGCGAGTTCGGCGGAGCGCCGGTACGAAACACCGGTCATCAGCGACGTGATCGCGGCGGCGAGCGCGCGGCCGCCGTCCGAGTCGTACGCGTGCCCGAGCGCCATCAGCAAGGCGCCGAGGTTCGCGTAGCCGATGCCCAGCTGGCGGAACTTACGGGTGGTGTCGCCGATCGCCTCGGTCGGGAAGTCGGCGAAGCAGATCGAGATGTCCATCGCGGTGATGACCAGCTCGACGGCCTTCGCGAACAGCGGCGCGTCGAAACCGCCGTCCTCGGTGGCGAACTTGAGCAGGTTCAGCGAGGCGAGGTTGCAGCTGGAGTTGTCCAGGTGCATGTACTCCGAGCACGGGTTGGACGCGGTGATCCGGCCCGATTCGGGGCAGGTGTGCCAGTCGTTGATGGTGTCGTCGTACTGCAGGCCAGGATCGGCGCACTCCCAGGCGGCCTGCGCGATGGTGCGGAACAGCTTCTTGGCGTCGACCCGGTCGATGACCTCGCCGGTCGTGCGGGACCGCAGGCCGAAGTCGCCCTCGGTCTCGACGGCCTGCATGAACTCGTCGGAGACGCGGACCGAGTTGTTCGCGTTCTGGTACTGGACCGAGGCGATGTCCGAGCCGGAGAGGTCCATGTCGAACCCGGCGTCGCGGAGGACCTTGATCTTCTCCTCTTCGCGGGCCTTGGTCTGCACGAACTCCTCGACGTCCGGGTGGTCGACGTCGAGGACGACCATCTTCGCCGCGCGCCGGGTGGCGCCACCGGACTTGATGGTGCCCGCGGAGGCGTCGGCACCGCGCATGAAGGAGACCGGACCGGACGCGGTGCCGCCGGAGGACAGCAGCTCACGCGACGAACGGATGCGGGAGAGGTTCAGGCCGGCACCGGAGCCGCCCTTGAAGATCAAACCCTCTTCGCGGTACCAGTTGAGGATCGACTCCATGGTGTCGTCGACCGAGAGGATGAAACACGCCGAGACCTGCTGCTTCGACGTCGTGCCGACGTTGAACCACACCGGCGAGTTGAAGCTGAACACCTGGTGCAGCAGCATCCAGGTGAGCTCGTGCTCGAAGACCTCGGCGTCGGCGGGGCTCGCGAAGTAACCGTGTTCACGACCGGCGTTCACGTAAGAGTGGACGACGCGGTCGATCAGCTGCTTGAGGCTCTGTTCCCGCTGGGGCGTGCCGACGGCGCCGCGGAAGTACTTGCTGGTGACGATGTTCGTCGCGTTGACCGACCAGAAGCCGGGGAACTCGACACCTCGTTGCTCGAAGTTGACCGTACCGTCGCGCCAGTTCGTCATCACGACGTCCCGGTGCTCCCAGGTGACCTGGTCGTACGGGTGGACGCCCTCGGTGGTGAAGACACGCCGCACGGTGAGCCCGGCGGCCTGCTTCTTCTTCCCGCTCGTCCGCGTTGTGGCCGGGTTACCTGTTCCCACGGTCTCGGTCATGGGTCTTTCCCTCACTCCCACGCGGGAGGCGGCATCAGCCGTCTTTCGCGTCTTGATCGCTCTCGTCCGGTGTGGCAGCCATGGCCTCACGGAGGTCCGAGATCTCCTTCTCGAAGTCCTCGACCGAGGAGAAGGAGCGGTAGACACTGGCGAACCGGAGATAGGCGACGCCGTCGAGTTCGCGCAGGGGGCCCAGGATCGCCAGGCCGACCTCGTGACTCGGGATCTCCGCCAGCCCCGCCGACCGGATCGATTCTTCGACCCGCTGCGCGAGCTGCTGCAGCGCGTCGTCGTCGACCGGCCTGCCCTGACAGGCGCGGCGCACCCCCCGGACCACCTTGTCCCGGCTGAACTGCTCGGTGACCCCGGATCGTTTGACGACGGCGAGCACCATCGTCTCCGAAGTGGTGAAGCGCCGGCCGCAAGCGGCGCACGAGCGCCTCCGCCGGATCGCCTGACCCTCATCCACCTCTCGGGAGTCGACGACCCGAGAGTCCGCATGCCGGCAGAACGGGCACCTCATCCGCCGATCACCTTCCCCTCCGCGCCAGCCGGTCCCGAAGTGGACGCCCGTCCCGCCGCCACGCAACGACGGAAGATCGACATGTGGATCGATCTGTGGACATCCGGTGGGTGAACACCGGCCAGCTGTGGACAACTGGTACCGAGTCTACCCCAAGCTATGGACCAACTACAGCCATGTAACTACTACATATAGCGGTGGAGACTAGAACGCAGGTCGGGCACACGCAAGCGCGACAGCCCGGCCGGTCAGACACGAATGAGGAGCTCACCCACGAGGGGTGAAAACGACATGAGGATCACCTCCCGCCTTCCGGAACCTCGGCCGCGACCGGCACCGTGAGCGGCAATCCGGGGACGAGAACGGCGTCTTCCAGGGAGTTGAGTTCCTTGATCTTGGCGACGACCGCGCCAGTGTCGCTTCCCGGCGCGAAGCGCGCCGCGAGTTCGGACAGGGTGTCGCCCGCGGAAACGGACACCGTCGTGGTCCGTTCGGGCACCGCGGCGCCGGGAACGCCGGCCAAGAACAGACCCAATCCGGTGACGACCCCGGCGACGAGCAGCGCCATCCCGACGAGCGAGGGCCACCTGAGCGGGAGCCGCCGCGGTGCCGGGCAAGCCGGAGCGGCGGTGGCCACGCCGGGACGACGGCCCGCCACGACCCGCGCCCTCGTCGGCGGGCGCAAGGGCTCGGCACGCCCGCCCCGCACCACCCGCACGGGCCGGGTCACCCCTGCCGGAACGGACCTGGGGGAACTGGGCCGCACCAGTCCTCGATCGGCCAGAATCGACATCGGAACCTCCTCGCAACTCCTGCTGCGCTCGCGCCGGGCCGGGACCCGGCGATCAAGATCGAACAGGCGTTCTATCGAACGCCCGTGCGAATGTGTACCACCTCCCACCGACAAAAATCGAGCGACACGGCGTGTCCATCGAACAGATGTTTGAAATCGTCGTCCCGGCGGGCTAACGTCGTTGACCAGGGCGTCTGCTGCGCGGACGCCGCCGGTGCCGTGGGCGGGAAGATCGTCCGCCACCGGCGAAGACACGCGAAGTCGGTCCGGGCGACCGGACGTACTGGGAGGCGACGCAGAGATGAAGGAGCGATACGGTGGCTAAGGAGAGCAAGGCGGGAAACGCGCCTAGGCGCTCGGGCAAGGTGCGCGCCTTGCCCGAGGTCTACGAGGTGGACGAGACCCTGACCGTGCGGCAGCAGCAGGTGCTCGACGTGATCAAACTGTGGGTGAGCCGGTTCGGCTACCCGCCGAGTGTGCGTGAGATCGGCGAGGCGGTCGGGCTGACCTCCACTTCGTCGGTGTCGCACCAGTTGCAGGCCCTGCAGCGCAAGGGTTATCTGCGACGCGACCCGAACCGCCCGCGCGCGGTGGGGGTGCTCGCCACGACGGACGACAACCCGATGGGCATCGACGTCGAGCAGCCCCAGTCGGCCGCGAAGGCCGCGTACGTGCCGCTCGTCGGCCGGATCGCCGCAGGTGGGCCGGTGCTGGCGGAGCAGGCGATCGAAGACGTCTTCCCCCTGCCGAGGGAGATCGTCGGCGAGGGCGAGCTCTTCCTGCTCAGCGTCACCGGTGACTCGATGGTCGACGCCGCCATCACCGATGGCGACTGGGTCGTCGTGCGCCAGCAGCCCACGGCCGATCCCGGCGAGATCGTGGCGGCGATGATCGACGGCGAGGCGACGGTCAAGACGTTCAAGCGCAAGGACGGCCACATCTGGCTGATGCCGCACAACGAGGCGTACGAGCCCATCCCGGGTGACGACGCCACGATCCTCGGCAAGGTCGTCGCCGTTCTTCGCAGGCTGTAGTCCGGAGCCGGAGCACGCCGGGATCCCGGGTCACCCGACCCGGGTCAGGCTCGGCAGCTTCGGCAGACTCTTCGCCTCTCGGTCAGGCGCGCCGCTTGCGCAGCCTGCCGACCAGGAGAAGGCCGCCGATCACGACGACCGCGGCGATCCCGACCTGCACGTACGGGAAGTCGGCCCCCTGGCCAGAGCCACCGGCCGCGGAGGTCCCGCCCGACGTGCTGCCCTCGGATTTCGCCGCGTCCACGGCGAGCGCGGCCGCGCCCTTCACCGCACGGATCTGCTCGCCGACGCCCTCCCCGCCGGACAGCAGCGTCCCGTCCGGGTCGAAGGCGATCGCCTCGCCCTGCTTCTCGTTCGGCAGGGGAACGCGCACGGGTTCGCGCTGCAGCGCGCTCTTGAGGTCTCCGTCGGTGACGGCGTAGAGGTAGGCATCGGTGTAGGTCCGCAACGCGACCACCGAGCCGTCGGCCATCGAGGCCGCGCCGGTCACCGTCATCGAGCCGATCGACCCGACGGGTCCGCCCGGCGTCGAAGTCTCCTTGATCTGCAGCGACCCCACGCGCTCCAGCGGAGTCGGGCCAGGGCTGGCGAGCGGCCCCGTCGGCCGGTACACCTTCGCGTCGCCGAAGACGTCCTTGGTGATCAGGTACGGCGTGCCCGAACGGTCCATGATCAGCGCTTCGACGTCGTGCTGCCCGTCGGGGTACGTGAGCCGGTGCAGCGTGGCCTTGCCCTGCGGTGTCAGCGAGATCAGTGCGACCGTGTCCCGCCGCTTGCGGTTGTCACCGGTGTCGGAAAGCCAGAAGGTGCCGTCGGCGGTGCGGGCGAGATCCTCGGGGTCGTACGGGTCCGTCGCGGCCGAGATGACCTTCTGGACCTTGCAATCGCGGCCGAGGACGAAGACCTGCGTCTTGGTTCCGCCGTCGTTGAGGGCGTACAGGTGCTCGCCGTCGGAAACGAGGCCGGAAAGTTCGCTGAGCCGGGAGTCGCTGTTCTTGCACACCGGCTGCGGCGCCGGGACCTCCTGCGCCAGGGCGGGAGCCGTCCCGCCGATGAACGCCGCCAGCACGACCGCGGTCGCGACAATCCCCCGCACATCCACCTCCGTACCGTGGAACCCCTGAAGCCCCACACTACGGAGACGTCCGGGAAGGCGCGCAGTTCGGTGCGGATGCCGAGTTGGGGCGGAATGTCGCGAAGGCCACTTTCAGCGGCGGGCGTCGAACTCGACCAGCCAGGCCTGGAAATCGATCGGACCGTGCAGACAGTCAGTCGGCGAGACCATCAGATCGGCGCCGGACAACCAGTCCAGTGCGTCCCAGACCAAGCCGTCATCGATTCGGTCGGCGTCTTCGACTATCCACGGACGAGCCCAATCGGAGGCTTCCGCACGCGTAACCGCACCGGTCGCAAGGTCTTCCAGCGCCTTTCGCACCTCAGCACGCGTCGGCACCGGCGCGGATTCACGCATGAGGGCCTCCACTATGAACAACGTAAAGGCCCCCTTCACCGCGTCTAATGCAGTGAAGGGGGCCTTCACGTACTTGCTACAGAGCCGAGTTCGTCTGGAAGTCGCTCAGCGCCGCGGCCAGTTCGGGCCTGCCGCGGACGACCAGGCGTGTCCCGGTCTCGACGTGCTCTTCCTCCAGCACCTCGCCGTCGGCGTGGGCGCGGGAGACGAGCTCGCCCCGCGAGTACGGGATCAGCACCTCGAGCACGATTTCCGGCCTCGGCAGTCGCTCCGCGATCACCTCGGCCAGTTCCGTGATCCCGGTGCCGGTCCGCGCCGACACCTGCACCGAACCGGCCAGCTGGTGCCGCAACCGGGCCAGCGACACCTCGTCGGCGGCGTCGGCCTTGTTGATCACCAGAAGCTCCGGCGGGAGCGGCTCGGAACGGCGCTTCGTGATTTCGGCGAGCACTTCACGGACCGCGTTGACCTGCTCTTCCGGCGTCGGGTCGGAACCGTCGACGACGTGGACGAGCAGGTCGGCGCCGGCCGCCTCCTCCAGCGTCGAGCGGAACGCGTCCACCAGCTGGTGCGGCAGGTGCCGGACGAAACCGACGGTGTCGGTCAGCGTGTAGGTGCGGCCGTCGGGGGTCTGCGCCCGCCGGGTCGTCGGATCCAGCGTGGCGAACAGCGCGTCCTCGACCAGCACCCCGGCGCCGGTCAGCGCGTTGAGCAGGCTCGACTTGCCGGCGTTGGTGTAGCCGACGATCGCGACGCTCGGCACCTCGTTGGCCACCCGGCGACCGCGTTTGGTCTCGCGGATGGTGTCCATCGCGGCGATCTCACGGCGCAGCTTCGACACGCGCTTGCTGATCCGCCGCCGGTCGGTCTCGAGTTTCGTCTCACCGGGACCGCGCAGACCGACACCACCGTTGGCGCCGCCCGCCCGGCCACCGGCCTGCCGGGACAGCGCCGCACCCCACCCGCGAAGCCGCGGGATCAGGTACTGCAGCTGGGCCAGCTCGACCTGCGCCTTGCCCTCCTTGGAGCGGGCGTGCTGCGCGAAGATGTCGAGGATCAGGGCGGTGCGGTCGATGACCTTCACCTTGACCTTCTCCTCCAGCTGGCGCAGCTGGCCAGGCGAGAGCTCTCCGTCGCAGATCACCGTGTCGGCACCGGTGGCCGCCACGATCTCACGCAGTTCCTTGACCTTGCCCGAGCCGATGTAGGTGGCGGGATCCGGGCGGATCCGCCGCTGCACCAGGCCTTCCAGCACCTCGGAGCCCGCCGTTTCGGCGAGCCGGGCAAGTTCGGCGAGCGAGGCCTCGGACTGGAGGGCACTGCCCTCGGTCCACACACCGACCAGAACGACGCGCTCCAGGCGCAACTGCCGGTATTCGACCTCGGTGACATCCGCGAGTTCGGTGGACAGGCCCGCTACCCGGCGGAGCGAGGCGCGGTCCTCGAGCTCCAGTTCGCCGGTCGATGGGTCCATGTCGTCGTTCAGATCGTTGTGTGTCAGTTCCGTCATCGTGCCTCCATGGTCCCACGTTTCGGCGGCGGGACCGAATTCATTACCTGCTGGGATACTTCGACAGGTAGATGGCCGTGCGTTTCGCGTCCGGGTCGACCGGCCGGGAGATGAAGTCGTCGAGAAGCTCCATCAGCCTTGTTTCGAACTCGGCGATCTGCTCGTCCGGTACCTGGACGACCATGCGCGTCTGCTGCACCTCGTCGAATCCCACGTCGGCGATCTCGGCCAGGTAGGCCTCGAAGATCGCCTGATCGATCCCCCTGTCGCGGGAATCAAGATGCCAGGACAACCCGGTCGAGCGATACGGAATTTCTTTCGCGCCGCGCGTACCGCGTCGCGGCGGGAGTGCTTCGAGGAACCCCGTGTCGACGAGCTTGCGCACGTGGTGCAGCGTCGTCGCCGGGTCTCGATCGAGTCGTTCGGCGAGTTCCTTGTTGGTCAGCGCCTCTGAGTACGTCAACCGGATGATGCGCAGCCTTATTCCGGAGGCCATGGCGGCGATCTCGGCCTCGGTGGCGGCACGTCGTGGAGTGGGCACGGCGACAGCCTAGAGCCGAAAGTGATTGACAGTTTCCAATCACTCACGCCAAGGTGGCGTCGTGCGCAGAGACTCCCTCTTCTTCCACGCGGACTTCCGGCGGCTCTGGGCGGGCGACACGGCCAGCCAGCTGGGCGCTTTCGCCGGGCACGCCGTCATTCCGCTGCTCGCGGCCACCGTGCTGGCCGCGACGCCGTTCGAGATGGGGCTGCTGACCGCCGCCGAGACCATCGCGTTCCTGATCATCGGGCTGCCCGCCGGGGTGTGGGTCGACCGCATGCGGCGGCGGACGCTGATGCTGCGCGCCGACTTCGTCCGCGCCGCGTTGCTGCTCACCATTCCGATCGCTTGGTGGGCAGGAGTGCTGTCGCTGACGCAGCTGATCTTCGTCGCCACGCTGGTCGGGGTCGCGACGGTGTTCTTCGACGTCGCCTACCAGTCGTACCTGCCGTCGCTGGTCGGCCGGGAACATCTGCTCGAAGGCAACGCGAAACTCCAGGCCAGCCAATCGGTCGCGTTCCTGACCGGACCGGGTGTCGGCGGCGGGCTGGTGCAGCTGGCGGGCGCGGCCAACGCCGTGCTGATGACCGGGGTGGGCTTCCTGACCTCCGCGCTGTGCCTGCTGCGGATCCGCACCGTCGAAGAGGTCCCCGAGCGGCACGCCGACGAGAAGCTGCTCGCTCAGATCGTCGAGGGGCTGCGGTTCGTGTTCACCGACAGCGCGCTGCGAGCGATCGTCGCCTGCACCGCGACGGCCAACCTGGCCAACGGCGCCTTCACCACCGTGCAGATCCTGTTCCTGAACCGGGAACTCGGCCTGTCACCGGCGATCGTCGGCGTCGTACTGGCCACCGGCGGCGTGGGCGGGATCATCGGGGCGATCCTGGCCGGGCGCATCACCCGGCGCATCGGGCAAGCCCGCTCGATCTGGTTCGTCCCCCTGCTGACCTGGCCGTTCCAGTTGCTGCTCCCGCTCGCCGCGCCGGGCTGGCGGATCGTGCTGTTCCCCGCGGCGCTGGCGATCGCGGGGTTCGGGATCATCGTCTACAACGTCGCACAGGTGTCCTACCGGCAGGCCGTCTGCCCGGACCGGCTGCTCGGCCGCATGAACGCCAGCGTGCGCTTCGTGGTGTGGGGCATGCTGCCGCTGGGCGGACTGGTCGGCGGCGTGCTGGGAGAGGCGATCGGGATCCGGGGAACGCTGTGGTTCGCCGCGACCGGAGAGGCGGTCGCGATGCTGTGGGTGGTCTTCTCGCCGATCCGGAAGCTTCGCGATCTTCCCAAGGAGCCGATCGCGGTCGGCTAACCGAGCCCGGCCCACCAGGTTTCGTCGAGTTCGCCGCGAGCGACGATCTCGGCCGGACCGGTCAGCGTGGACCCGCCGCGGCGTACCTCGACCACCACGCGGCCACCGGGGATGTCGACGGTCGCCTCACCGGTGTCGGTTCCGGCGAGGTGCAGCGCGGCGGCGACCGCGGCGACCGTGCCGGTGCCACAGGATCGCGTCTCGCCGACACCGCGCTCGTGGACGCGCATCTTCAGCGCGTTGTCGCCCAGCAGGTTGATGAACTCGAGGTTCACGCCCTCCGGGAACACGTCGGAGTCGAAGTCGGGCTGGTCGCGCAGGTCGAGCACGTCGACGTCGTCCTCGACGACCGACACCAGGTGCGGATTGCCGACGTTCACCGCGACACCGGAGAACGGCTTCCCCGCGACCACGGTGACCGAAGTACCGGTGATCGTCGCGGGCCCCATCTGCACGGTCACCGAATCGTCCGCGTGCATCTGGACCGGCCGGTCACCGGCGCGGGTGCCGATGACGAAGTCGCGCTCGGACACGAGCCCGGAATCGACCAGGTGACGGACGAAGACCCGGACGCCGTTGCCGCACATCTCCGCGATGGACCCGTCGGCGTTGCGGTAGTCCATGAACCATTCGCCGCCGGACTCGACGCCCAAGGCGGCCGAACGCACGATCCGGAGCACACCGTCGGCGCCGAGACCACGCTGGCGGTCGCACAGCGCCGCCACCCGCGCTTCGGTCAGCTCGAGGCGGCCGTCGGGGTCGGGAAGCAGCACGAAATCGTTCTGTGTGCCGTGTCCCTTAAGGAATTCGATGCCGCCCATGGCCGCAAGATTACTGGGCCGTCACTTCGAGGACGCGCTCGGCCAGCCGCTCCGAACCGCCGTCGAACCACTGGATGCGGTTGTCCCGCCGGAACCAGGAACGTTGCCTCCGCACGAACCTCCGGGTGGCTTGCGCGGTGGCCTCGGAAGCGGCCTGGAAGTCGCCGTCCCCGTCGAGCGCGGCGATCACCTGCTGGTAGCCCAGCGCCCTCGATGCGGTGAGCCCGTCGCGGAGTCCGTGGCCCAGCAACGTCCGGACCTCGTCGACGAGTCCCGCCTCGAACATGAGCTCCACGCGGCGGTCGACACGGGCGTCGAGTTCGGCCGGTTCGCGGTCGATGCCGATCAGGACCGTGTCATAGCGGGCGGGTCCCGGTTTCGGCAGGTTCGCCGAGAACGGTTCGCCGGTGATCTCGATGACCTCCAGCGCGCGCACGATCCGGCGGCCGTTGGTCGGCAGGATGGCCGTGGCGGCGATGGGATCGAGTTCGGTGAGCCGGGCGTGCATCGCGGCGACGCCGATTTCGTCGGCTTCGGCGGTCAGCCGGGCGCGCACGTCCGGATCGGTGCCCGGGAACTTGAGGTCGTCGAGCACGGCCTGGACGTAGAGACCCGATCCGCCGGCGAGGATCGGCACGCGGCCGGCGTCGAGGAGTTCTTCGATCCGCCGGCGTGCGTCGCGCTGGTACGCGGCGACGGACGCCGTCTCGGTGACGTCGAGGACGTCCAGCAGATGATGCGGCACGCCCCGCCGCTCTTCGGGGGTCGCTTTGGCCGTCCCGATGTCCATCCCGCGATACAGCTGCAACGCGTCCGCGTTGACCACTTCACCCCCGAGGGTGAGGGCCAGTTCGACCGCCAGCGCGGTCTTCCCGGTCGCCGTGGGCCCGACGACCGCGACCGGCCGGATCACGCGTGCTCCCAGACCGCGACGTGGTAGCCGACGCCGAACGGCGCGGCGGAGTAGAGGACCTCGGCGGTCCAGTCCCCGTCCGCCGCCAGTCCGGCGAGGACCTGCCAGGGCGCGCGGCCACCCGCTCCGAGTTCGGCGGCCGACGCCGGGTCGAGTGCGGCGAGCGCGCCCGTGTCGGCCTTGGCCAGCGCGTCGCGGATCCCGGCGTCGAAACCCTCCGCGCGCTCGTCCTCGCCGCCGGGGGAACGCGGGCCGTGCCGGCTCGAACCGTCGCCGAGGACGAGCACCGCGGCGGGCTCTCCCAGCTCACGGGCCAACTGTTCGCACTGGTCGGAAGGGGTTGCGGGGTCGACGAGGTGGACTCGGACGGACGACGCGCCGCCCCGCTCACGAAGCCAGGCGGCCACGAGCGCGGGCAACGGCAGCTCCGTTTCGGGAGCTGTCACCCGGCTGAGTGAGACTCCGAGGTCGACACCGAATCCCCGGAAGGAACCGCTCGCGTGCTCCGGCACCTCGGGCGCCCCCGACGCGGCGCCGATGACGACCCAATCCGGGGAAACGCTGGTCAGGCGCATCGCGGCGGTGAGGCAGGCTTCGCGCAGCTCGGCGCACTCGTCCGCCGCTCCGGCGGCGAGTTCGGGGATGAGCAGCGGGGGTTGCGGGAGCACGGCGACACGGCGGATCACGGCCGCCGACGTTACCTTCCCCGCTTCCCCGCACCGGCAACCGACCGACACGGAGGGTCCTCCGGAAGTAGGATCACTGCCCTCTGGTGGTTCATCCGGTTCCACGGTGGACGCTGAGCTGCTTGAATGCCGCAAGGGGTTGATGCCCCCGAAGCACGACGGCAAACGCATTACCCGGCCCCGCCGCTAGGCGGGGCGCCCGCGCCAGCGGGCGTACAGGCGATAAGGAGCCTGCGATGGCCCAGGAGAACACGTCCACCGGTACCCCGGCACCGCACCCGGTACCGCACGCGCTCGGTGGCGGGCATCCCGCACCCCCCGTGCCGCCCGCCGAGCCCAGCCCGTCCGCTTGGGGCAGGGTCGACGACGAAGGAACGGTCTACGTCACCACACCCGACGGCGAGCGCGCGGTCGGTGTCTGGCAGGCCGGGAGCCCGGACGAGGGTCTGCTCCACTACGCGCGCCGCTTCGACGACCTGCGCACCGAGGTCGAGCTGCTGGAAACCCGGCTGGAGTCCGGCGCCGGCGATCCGAAGCACGCACTGGCGACGGCAACGCAGCTGCGTGACGGCCTCGCCGAAGCCGCCGTCGTCGGCGACATCGCCGCGCTGAGCGGCCGCATCGAACAGGTCATCTCCCACGCCGAGAAGGCGCTGGCCGCGGCCAAGCAGGAACGTGAGGAAGCCCGCGCGGCAGCCGTCGTCCGCAAGCAGGCCCTCGCCGACGAGGCCGAGAAGCTCGCCGCCGAGTCGACCCAGTGGAAGGCCGCCGGCGACCGGCTGCGCGCCATCCTGGACGAGTGGAAGACCGTCAAGGGTGTCGACCGCAAGACCGACGACGAGCTGTGGAAGCGGTTCTCCAAGGCCCGTGAGGCGTTCAACCGGCGCCGCGGCTCGCATTTCGCCGAGCTCGACAAGCAGCGCGCGGGTGCCAAGCATCGCAAGGAAGAGCTGATCGCCGAGGCCGAAGCGCTCTCGGAGTCGTCGGACTGGGGCGAGACGGCGGGTCGCTACAAGGACCTGATGACCGAGTGGAAGGCCGCCGGCCGCGCTCCCAAGGACAGCGACGAGGCGCTCTGGCAGCGTTTTCGCGCCGCGCAGGACAAGTTCTTCGCCCGGCGGTCCGCGGTGTTCTCCGAGCGGGACGCCGAGTTCGCGACCAACGCGCAGCAGAAGGAAGAGCTGCTCGTCGAGGCCGAGAAGATCGATCCCGCGGCCAACCTCGAAGCGGCGAAGCAGCACATGCGGCGCATCCAGGACCAGTGGGACGAGATCGGCAAGGTTCCGCGCGAGCGTATCCGCGAGCTGGACGGGCGCCTGAAGGCCGTGCAGGACGCGATCAAGGCGGCCGAGGACAGCAAGTGGCGCCGGACCGACCCGGAGGCGCAGGCCAGGGCGGCGCAGTTCCGCGAGCGGGTCGAGCAGTTCGAGTCGCAGGCGGCGAAGGCCCGTGCGGCGGGCGACGAGCGGCGCGCGAAGAAGGCGGACGAGCAGGCCGCGCAGTGGCGTGAGTGGCTCGAGGCGGCGGAAGCGGCCATCGCGGACCGCTGATCCGGATCCGTCCGTGAAGGCCTCCTTACCTACCCTGAGGGTAGTGAAGGAGGCCTTCACTACTTTCGGGGCGGTAACCCCTCGGTTGAGCCCGTCCTTCCGCCGTGTCGTGGCTGATGGTGTCAGTGGGACTCGTGGTGAGGCTCCGGCGCGGTGAGGGGAACTCCATGAGGACCCTGGATCCCTCAAGGAGTCCTTCACGGCCCACAGTCGGCCATCGCGGGCCGGTAGGGCTCCGGGCCACTCTCGCGCCATGAAAGGTCCTTTCCTTGCAAATTTTGCAGGGAAAGGACCTTTCATGGCATTCGCGGGGGCAGGGCAGGGCCTTCACTCCACTGTGGAGGGACAGCTAGCACCTTCGTGCGTATTCGAGCGCTCTCCGCGCCCAACCGTGGTCGACTTCGATCATGAACCAGACACTGATTCCCCCAGTACGCCGGGCGTTCGCCGCCCTGGCGATCAGTTGTGCTCTGGTGGCCGGGCTCGCCCCGGCCGCGGCGGCGACCGGTTTCCCGGCGCCGCTCCCCGCCTCGTCCGAAGCCGGCAAGAAGAAGGTCAAGCTCGACGCCTCGCTCAGCAAGAAGCAGGTCAAGGTCAACGAGAAGGTCACCCTCAAGGGGATCCTGCGGGCCCAAGAAGGCGCCGACGGCACGGACAGCCTCGAAGCGATCATCGTGCAGCAGCTTCAAGGGAGTGTCTGGGTGAACATCGCCGACACGACCTGCCGGCCCAACTCGACGTTCTCCCTGAAGCTGAGCTTCTCCTTCAGCGCGGTGGTCACGCTGAGGGCTTATCACCCGGAAACGACGCTCTACGCGAGCGCGTACACGTCCAGCAACCTCACCCTGCGGGTCGGCTAGCTTCGCGAGAACGCGGCCCGCATCCAGTAGCTGGCCAGCGCGACGGTGGCGATCCAGGCGACGATCAGCCCGAAGCCCGGACCGCCACCGGCCGCGCCGGTCGCGTTCGAGGACTGCTGCGACCAGATCGCGAGCATCCCGTCGACGGAGGCGAACCAGCCACCCGCGGCGCAGACCCAGGCCAGCCACCAGCGCCGGGTCACCAGCGTGACGGCGGAGACGAACACCCCGACCCCGGTGGAGGTCGCGGCGAACAGCTGCGGGATCCCGCCGCCCTTGCCGAGCAGCACCTCCCAGCCGGCGTGCTCGCCGACCCAGGGCAGCAGCTGCGCGACCAGCAGCACGAACACCAGCACGGCGATGGTGAATCCGCGCCTGCCCAGCTCGATCGTCTTGGCCGCGCGTTCGCCGACTTCGTCGATCTCGGCGGCGAGTTCGTCGATCTTCGGTTCGGTCACAGTGCACACCCGCTCACCTGTTCCGGCGTGACGGCCGGGGCGCCGAAGCCCGGCAGGCCCAGCGTCACGCCGTTGGTCTTCGGCCGGAGCCCGGCCTCGGAGTTGTCGCCCGCCTTGGTGCGGCGGTGCGACAGCAGGTCGCCGTCGGCGACGAGATGGTGCGGAGCGCCGTAGGTCACCACGGTCTCGACGACGTCGCCGGGACGCACCGAGCGGTCCACGAGCGGTCCCGTCGGCGTGAAGTGGACGAGCCTGCCGTCCCGCGCGCGGCCGCTCATCCGGTGCGTTTCGGAGTCCTTGCGACCTTCGCCGGAAGCCACCAGCAGCTCGACCCGCCGCCCGACGACCTTCTTGTTCTCTTCCCAGGAGATGTCGTTCTGCAGCTTCACGAGCCGTTCGTAACGCTCCTGCACGACCTCCTTCGGCAGCTGCCCGTCCATCTCGGCGGCGGGCGTGCCCGGCCGGATCGAGTACTGGAAGGTGAACGCGCTGGAGAACCGCGCCTGCGCGACGACGTCGAGCGTCGCCTGGAAGTCTTCCTCGGTCTCGCCGGGGAAGCCGACGATGATGTCGGTGGTGATCGCGGCGTCCGGCATCGACTCGCGCACGCGGTCGAGGATCTTGAGGTAGCGCGCGGAACGGTAGGACCGCTTCATCTCGCGCAGCACCTTGTCCGAACCGGACTGCAGCGGCATGTGCAGCTGGTGGCACACGTTCGGCGTCTCGGCCATCGCGTCGATGACGTCCTCGGTGAACGCCGCCGGATGCGGCGAAGTGAACCGGACGCGCTCCAGCCCGTCCACCGAGCCGCAGGCGCGCAGCAGTTTCCCGAACGCGAGCCGGTCGCCGAATTCGACGCCGTAGGAGTTCACGTTCTGGCCGAGCAGGGTCACTTCCAGCACGCCTTCGGCGACGAGCGCCTCGACCTCGGCGAGGATCTCGCCGGGGCGGCGGTCGCGTTCCTTGCCGCGCAGCGCCGGGACGATGCAGAACGTGCAGGTGTTGTTGCAGCCGACCGAAATCGACACCCAGCCCGCGTACGCCGAATCGCGTTTCGCCGGGAGCGTCGAGGGGAAGGTCTCGAGCGATTCGAGGATCTCGACCTCGGCCTCGGCGTTGTGCCGCGCGCGCTCCAGCAGCGTCGGCAGCGAACCGATGTTGTGCGTGCCGAAGACGACGTCGACCCAGGGCGCGCGTTTGACGATCTCGCCGCGGTCCTTCTGGGCGAGGCAGCCGCCGACGGCGATCTGCATGTCGGGCTTCGCCGTCTTCTGCGGCCGCAGGTGGCCGAGGGTGCCGTACAGCTTGTTGTCCGCGTTCTCCCGCACCGCGCAGGTGTTGAACACGATCAGGTCGGGTGTGGCCTCGCCGTCACCCGGAACGTAGCCGGCGTCCTCGAGCTGCCCGGCAAGACGTTCGGAGTCATGCACGTTCATCTGGCAGCCGAAGGTGCGGATCTGGTAAGTGCGCGCGCTCATCTCGCCTCCGAGGGTACGCGGGCGGGGTTCCATGGCACGATCGACCCTCATGAGGAGACCAGGGGTGCTCGCGGTGGTGATCGCCGTGGTCTGCGCCCTGGCCACCGGGTGCGGGCCCGATCTCTCCGGGACGAAGGTGCGGATCGCGGCGGGGCTCAACGGCGGCGTCTACGACAAACTGGCCGAGGCGCTGGCCGACGCCTGGGCCGCGCAACTGGACACCGAGCGGCCCGTGATCCAGGAGACCCAGGGCTCGCCGGACAACATCGGGCGGGTGCGCGCGGGGAAGGCCGACGTCGCGTTCGTGGCCGCCGACGTGGCCACCGACGACACCGCCGGGCTGGCCGCGCTCGCCCGCGTGCACGACGACTATCTGCACGTCATCGTCCGTGCCGACTCGTCGATCAAGTCGTTCGCGCAGTTGCGTGGGCGCAAGGTCGCGATCGGCTCACCGGATTCGGGTGTCGAGTTCCTCTCGAAGCAGCTGGTCAAGGCGGCGGGGCTGACCGGCGCGATCGACCGGCGCAATCTCGGCCTCCCCGAGGCGCTGCCCGCGCTGGAGAACCGGCAGATCGACGCCGTCATCTGGTCGGGTGGCCTGCCGACGCCGTCGATCACCGAGAAGGTGCACACGGTCGGCCTGCGGCTGCTCGACATCACCGATCTCGCGGACGCCCTCCGGGCCACCAGCCCGGTCTACCGGACGGCGACCATCCCGGTGACGGCGTACAACCTGCCCTCGCCGGTGACCACGCTCGTGCTGCCGAACTTCCTGGTGGTGCCCACATCGATGCGCGACGACGTCGCCGAGGCGCTCGTGCGCGGGCTGTTCGACGCGCGGGACCAGCTGGTCAAGGCGGCGGGCGCGGCGTTGTCGATCGACATCCATCCCGCCATCGAGACCTCTCCCCTGCCGCTGCATCCCGGCGCGCTGCGCTACTTCCGGTCACTCAAGGATTAGCGGCAGGGTCACGGTCACTTCGAGACCGCCGCCTTCGGGTGAACCGAGCCGCAGCGAACCGTCCGAACGGGCCAGGATCTCGGTGACGATCGCCAGGCCGAGGCCGGATCCGGGCACGTTCTGGTGCGCGGTGCTGCGCCAGAACCGGTCCGCCGCGCGCTCCAGCTCGTCTTCGCGCAGGCCGGGGCCGTGGTCACGGACGGAGATGTCGACCTTCCCGTCCGTGGTGGTGACGTCCACCCGCACCTCGGTCCCCGGCTCGGTGAACTTGAGCGCGTTGTCCAGCAGCGCGTCGAGGACCACTTCGAGGCCGCGTGCCGGGGTGAGCACCCGCAGACCGCCGCCCAGCCCGGTCGCCACCAGCGTGATGTCGCGTGCCGCGCCGACCACGGTCCAGTCGGCGACCCGGGCGCCCACCATCTCGTCGAGGCCGACCGGCACCAGTTCGCCGCCCGAGGCCTCGGCGCGAGCCAAGGAGAGGAGTTCGTCGAGGATCTGGTTGAGCCGTCGCGCGTCGACGACGGCGGCTTCGAGGTCGGCAGCGGCGAGGTCGTCGTCGACGTGGCCGTCGAGGTTGCCGAGCCGGATCTTCAACGCGGTCAACGGGTTCCGCAGCTGATGGGAGGCGTCGGCGACGAACGCGCGCTGCGCCGACAGCGCCTCGTCGACGCTGGCGGCCATCCGGTCGAAGGACCGCTCGAGCTGCCGCAGTTCCGGCGGCCCGCCGGTCTCCCCCACCCGTTTGACCTCGCGTCCGCTGACCACGGAGGCGACCAGTTCGCCGGTGGCGTCGTCGAGCCGCCGGACCGGGCGCAGGATCCAGCGCACCACCGGCACCGCGACCAGGAGCGCGAGCCCGAACGCCAGCACCGCGCCCGCCGCGATGAGCAGCCACCACCACAGCAGTTCGGTGCGGGCCTTGGCGGTCGAGGACACGGTGATCACCGCGCCCCGCACCTCGCCGTCGATGAGGATCGGCTCGGCCAGCACCAGCGGCTCGGTGTTCCACGGCATCAGCAGCGGTCCGGGCTCCGAACGCCGTCCCGCCAGCGCGTGCTGCAGATGCGAGGCGATGACGGGGTCCTTCAGGTCGATCCCGGGCGTCTCCCCCAGGCCCCTGGCGACGGATTCGCCGTCCTGGTCGACGATCGCCACCGGCACCCCGTAGACCTCGGTGTAGCGGCTGAGTTCGTCCTCGATCAGGTCCGGCCGGTTCTCCACCAGCGGGCGCTGGGCCAGTGACGCGAACCGGGAGGTGTCGGTGAGGCGGTCGAGGAAGAGGTCGAGCTGCACACTGGCCGCCACGCTGAGCGCGAGCGGGATGCCGAGGCCGAACACGAGCGCCGCGACCAGCGTCAGCACGATCGCCTGGAGGCGGACGCGCACCGGCTCAGTCCTCTTCGGCCGGGCCGTAGGCGCCGCCGAGGCGGTACCCGACGCCGCGGACGGTCTCGATCAGCGCGGGCCTGCCCAGTTTGGTCCGCAAGGTGGCGACGTGGACGTCGAGCGACCGGCTCTCCGCGGGGCCGCGGTGCCCCCAGACCTCGTTCAGCACGTGATCACGGGCGCAGACCGCGCCGCGGGCGGTGACCACCAGCGCGAGTACCTGGAACTCCTTGCGGGACAACGAAACCGGCTGTCCGTCGACCTGCACCTCATGGCGCCCGATATCGACCGAAACGTCACCCGCGCGGATGACGCCCGGTGGTTCGGGCGCGGCGGGCCGCTCCCCGCGGCGACGGCGCACGGCCTCGACGCGGGCGACCAGTTCGTCGACGTCGTAGGGCTTGACCAGGTAGTCGTCGGCGCCGGACCGGAGCCCCTGGATCCGGTCGTCGACCTCGCCCCGCGCCGAAACGACGATCACCGCGACGTCGCTGACCGCGCGGATCCGGCGGCACAGGACGATCCCGTCGATGTCGGGCAGCCCGAGATCGAGCAGCACGACGTCGACCTCGTGCACCAGATCGAGCACCCCGGCGCCGGAGGCGAGGCGTTTGATCGTCAGGCCGCGCCGGGTCAGCGCGGGCGTCAGGGCACCCGCGACCCGGTCGTCGTCCTCCACCAGCAGTACCCGCACCCGTGTTTCCCTTTCCCGCCGTCACCGCCACCGCGACGACTTTGAAGAACGACTCTATGGGGTGAGTCACGTCTCGCGCTGCCCGTACCGCTGGGCCGGATGGCCCTGTGAGGGACCCGCTGCACGCGGTAATGGTCACGATGCGTCACAGATCTGCTGTGACCCCGGTTACGGGTCACCCCCGCCCTGTCTAGGCTGATCAGCGCCGGACGGAGGTGGACCTGGGCCGTCCGGTGGCTTGAGAACGATACGGACTTGAAACCCTAAGTATTGGTCAAGCCGTCTTTACAAGCGGTCCGACGGGAGTAGGTTTCCGCCATCGCGTGGTGCCTGACCCCGCAGTCCCCTGCAAACGAACGCTCCTGGAGGCCAGATGACCGCGGAGGTGGCGGCGCCGATGATCAAGGCGGCCGCCGTGAACAAGTACTTCGGCGACCTGCACGTGCTCAAGGAGATCAACCTCGAGGTGCCGCGCGGGCAGGTCGTGGTCGTGCTCGGGCCGTCCGGGTCTGGCAAGTCGACGCTGTGCCGGGCGATCAACCGGCTGGAACCCATCAACTCCGGTGAGATCGCGGTGGACGGCGTTCCGCTGCCCGCCGAAGGAAAGGCGCTGGCCGCGCTGCGCGCCGACGTCGGCATGGTGTTCCAGTCGTTCAACCTGTTCGCGCACAAGACGATCCTCGAGAACGTCATGCTCGCGCCGATGAAGGTCCGCAAGGTCAACACGGCCGAGGCCCGCAAGACCGCGATGGACCTGCTCGAACGCGTCGGTATCGCCAACCAGGCCGACAAGTACCCGGCGCAGCTCTCCGGCGGGCAGCAGCAGCGGGTGGCGATCGCCCGCGCGCTGGCCATGCGCCCCAAGGTGATGCTGTTCGACGAGCCGACCTCGGCGCTGGACCCGGAGATGGTCCAGGAGGTCCTCGACGTGATGACCACGCTCGCCAAGGACGGGATGACGATGCTCGTCGTCACCCACGAGATGGGCTTCGCGCGGCGCGCGGCGAACCGGGTGGTGTTCATGTCCGACGGCGAGATCGTCGAGGACTCCACCCCGGACGAGTTCTTCACCAAGCCGAAGACGGATCGCGCCAAGGACTTCCTCGGCAAGATCCTGACCCACTGAGGTCTTCCCCGCCGGCCGGTATGGCTGGACAAGATTCGGAAGGAAACTGAGAACAATGCGGTTGAACCGAGTTCTGCGAATGAGCGCGGCCGTCGTGGCGGCCGGTCTCGCCCTCTCCGCCTGTGGCGGCGGCGGGTCGGACGCCGGCAGCGGCTCCAGCGGCGCCAAGAACGTGGTGGCGAAGGCCAAGAACGACAAGAAGCTCGTCATCGGCATCAAGTTCGACCAGCCCGGTCTCGGCCAGAAGCAGGCCGACGGCACGTACGCCGGTTTCGACGTCGACGTGGCGAAGTACATCGCCAAGGAGCTCGGCGTCGAAGAGTCGGGGATCACCTGGAAGGAAGCGCAGTCCGCGCAGCGTGAGGACCTGATCAAGAAGGGTGAGGTCGACTTCATCGTCGCCACCTACTCGATCACCGACAAGCGCAAGAACGAGGTCTCCTTCGCGGGCCCGTACTTCATCGCCCACCAGGACCTGCTGGTCCGCGCCGACTCCACCGACATCACCGGCCCGGAGTCGCTGACCGGCAACAAGAAGCTCTGCTCGGTCAAGGGTTCGACCCCGGCGCAGAACGTCAAGGAGAAGTACGCCAAGGAAGTTCAGCTCCAGGAAGTCGGCAAGTACACCGACTGCGTCACCTCGCTGCTGAACAAGACCGTCGACGCGATGACCACCGACGACGTCATCCTCGGCGGCTACGCCGCGCAGCAGCCCGGAAAGCTGAAGCTGGTCGGCAAGGGCTTCACCGACGAGAAGTACGGTGTCGGCCTGAAGAAGGACGACGCCGAGAGCATCACCGCGATCAACAACGCGATCAAGAAGATGCAGCAGGACGGCGCGTGGAAGGCCGCTCTGGAGAAGAACGTCGGCCCGTCGGGCTACAAGATCCCCGAGCCCCCGGCCATCTCCTGACACCCGGCTCGCTGAGCCGCTGAACCAAAGGAATCGAACGGTGCGCCGTGTACCGCGGCGCACCGTTCCCATACCGAGGCTGGGTTGAGCACCTTGTTCGATTTCCTCGACAATCCCAATTACGACTTGCTCGGCGCCTTCTGGATGACGATCAAGCTCACCTTCTTCTCCGCGATCGGTTCCCTGATCTGGGGCACCATCCTGGTGGGGATGCGGGTGAGCCCCGTTCCGATCATGCGGGCGTTCGGCACCGCCTACGTCAACATCTTCCGGAACACCCCGCTGACGGTGATCATCGTCTTCACGTCGCTGGGACTGTCCTCCACTCTGGGGATCAACCTGGCCTCGGCGGACTCGACGACGTCGTTGGACGACAACTTCTTCCGGCTCGCGATCCTCGGTTTCGTCGCCTACACCGCGACGTTCGTCTGTGAATCGCTGCGGTCCGGTATCAATACCGTCCCCGTCGGCCAGGCTGAAGCCGCCCGCGCGTTGGGCCTCGGCTTCCTCCAGGTGCTGACCCTGATCGTGCTGCCGCAGGCGTTCCGTTCGGTGATCGCGCCGCTGGCGAACGTCATGATCGCGTTGCTGAAGAACACCACGGTCGCGTCCATCATCGGTGTCGCCGAGGCCTCGCTGCTGATGTCCGAGATGGTGGAGAACGAGTCCGACTCGCTGATCCTGGTCTTCCTCCTCTTCGCCGCCGGGTTCGTCGTCCTGGTCCTCCCCCTCGGCCTGCTGCTGGGCTGGGTCGCCAAGAAGGTCGAGGTCAAGCGATGAGCGCGCAGACCGTCCTCTATGACATCCCCGGCCCGAAGGCTCGGGCGCGAAACTGGCTCTACAGCGTCCTTTTCCTGCTCGTTCTGGCGCTGGTGATCTACTACGTCTATGTCGGCTTCGATGAGAAGGGCCAGTGGGCAGGCGCGCTCTGGAAGCCTTTCGTCGACAGCTCGACGTGGACTCAATTCCTGCTCCCCGGTCTGCTCAACACCCTGAAGGCAGCCGGTCTGTCGATCGTGATCGCACTGCCGATCGGTGCGCTGCTGGGCATCGGCCGGTTGTCGGATCACAAGTGGATCCGGGTCCCGGTCGGCGCCGTCGTCGAGTTCTTCCGGGCGATCCCGGTGCTGCTCTTGATGGTCTTCGCAGCGGCGCTGTACGCGTTCTACACGGACATCAACCCTGAAATCCGCCCTCTCTTCGCCGCGGTGACGGGCCTGGTCCTCTACAACGGCTCGGTCATGGCCGAGGTGTTCCGCGCGGGCATCCTGTCGCTGCCCAAGGGCCAAGGCGAGGCCGCCTCCGCGCTGGGCATGCGCAAAACCCAGATCATGATGACCGTCCTGCTGCCGCAGGCGGTCACCCTGATGCTGCCCGCGCTGGTGAGCCAGCTGGTGGTCATCCTCAAGGACACCGCACTGGCCGGTCAGCTGACCATCGGCTTCGACGAGCTGATCCGTTCGTCCGGTCCGCTCACCGGTCTCTACGGCAACACGATCCCGACGCTGATCGTCATCGCGATCATCTTCATCGTGCTGAACCTGCTTCTGAGCTGGTTCGCGTCGTGGCTGGAGAACAAGCTGGCGCGGAGGAAGAAGGCGCCCAAGGGCGCCAAGCCGGTGCACTCCGCGCCGTCCAGCGTGGTCATGCAGCGCGACGACGCGAGCGGTGGCGCACTGTAGCTCCGTAAGTACATGAAGGCCCCCTTCCTTGCGCTCCAGTGCAGGAAGGGGGCCTTCATGTCGTTCGGGATAGGCCTCTTGGTCCTGTCGGGACGGTGACCTCGTCGGCTAACGTCGGCCGTATGGCGGACCAGGCCGCGACGCTGCTCGAAGCGCTGCCGGACCTGGCGGGCAGGTCGGTCCTGGTCGTCGGGTGCGGTGATGGCCGCTATCCCCGCCTGCTCCGCGGCAAGGGCGCTCACCGGGTGGTCGGCGTCGACGCGGATCAGACGCTGATCGCGGCCGCGCAACGCGAAGAGGAACGCGACCCCGTCGGGATCTCGTACGAGGTCCATCAGCTCGCCCGGTTGCCGGTGATGGGCGCCTTCGACATCGTCCTGGCTTTCCTGGACTCGCCCGAACCACTCGGCCGCGTCACCGCGAGCCTCGTGACCGGCGGACTGCTCGTGGCCGTCGCCACGAACGGCATCGGCCTGGAGGAAGCGTTGCGGTACAACGGTTTCCAGGACATCGTCCTGCGCCGCCACGAAAGCGGCGACGTGCACAGCGCCCGCAAAGTGGGCTGAGTCGCGCACCCTGGTGTCGAGCCAGGCTGGCCGGGGCTATGAATCCCGGCCGGTCGCCGGACCGTGCGCGTCTGGCGGTATGGGACACACGGACCCCACACCGCCGCACCGGTACGACGGAACAGGTTTCCCCGCCGTGCCGGGGCGTAGCGCGTGTGGGAGTCGAACCCACGTCACCGGGGTGAAAACCCGGTATCCCTTCCGCTGGACCAACGCGCCTTGGCCTGGAACACAGTCCGGCGCGCACCGCGCACCGGACTGCTTCGTTCCAGAAATCAGGGTTCACCAAAGAAAAACCGCCCGGATCGGTTTCCCGATGGGCGGCTCCACGTATGCGACGTCCGGTTAGGACGGCGGCGTGGAGCCGTGTTTCTCTTCCATGCAAAGCAAAGGACAAGCCATGCGTCCTCCTTGGTCGGTGTGCGCGTAAGTGTGCGACAGGCAAGTGAGTGGGGGCAAACGAATAAAAGCTCGTGAGTGGTGAGGACGATTAGAACCGTCCTCACCACTCACGAGGAACGACTACTTGTCCCGCCGGAACAGCTTGTTCCCCAGCCACACGATGGGGTCGTACTTCCGGTCCGCGACGCGTTCCTTCATCGGGATCAGCGCGTTGTCGGTGATGTGGATGCCCTCCGGGCACACGTCCGAGCAGCACTTGGTGATGTTGCAGTACCCGAGCCCGTGCTCCTCCTGCGCCTCGTCACGCCGGTCGGCGACGTCGAGGGGATGCATTTCGAGTTCGGCGATCCGCATCAGGTACCGGGGCCCGGCGAAGGCCTCCTTGTTCTCCTCGTGGTCACGCACCACGTGGCAGGTGTTCTGGCACAGGAAGCACTCGATGCACTTGCGGAACTCCTGCGAGCGCTCGACGTCCACCTGCTGCATCCGGTACTCCCCCGGCTTGAGGTCAGGGGGCGGCGTGAACGACGGGATCTCGCGGGCCTTGGTGTAGTTGAACGACACGTCGGTCACCAGGTCGCGGATCACCGGGAACGTCCGCATCGGCGTCACGGTGATGACCTCGTCCTCGGTGAAGGTCGACATCCGGGTCATGCACAGCAGCCGCGGCTTGCCGTTGATCTCCGCCGAGCACGAACCGCATTTGCCCGCCTTGCAGTTCCACCGCACCGCCAGATCCGAAGCCTGGGTGGCCTGCAACCGGTGGATGATGTCGAGGACGACCTCGCCCTCGTTGACCTCGACGCTGTAGTCCTTCAGCTCACCGGAGTCAGCGTCACCGCGCCAGACCCGGAAACTCGCCTTGTAGCTCATGCCGGACTCCCGGGGTGCGAGGCCAGTTCTTCGTCGGTGTAGTACTTCCCCAGCTCGGACAGTTCGAAAAGCTCCAGCAGGTCCTGTCGCAGCGGGGTCTGTTCCTTGACCTCGATGCCGATCTCCGGCACCACCGGGTTGTCGCCCGGCGAGGCCGAACAGACCAGGAGTTTGTTGCGCCACTGGGCGTCCATGCCCGGGTGGTCGTCGCGGGTATGCCCGCCCCGGCTCTCGGTCCGCAGCAACGCGGCCCGCGCCACGCATTCGCTGACCATCAGCATGTTCCGCAGGTCGACGGCGAGATGCCAGCCGGGGTTGAACTGCCGGTGCCCTTCGACGGTGACCCGCTTGATCCGCTCGCGCAGTTCCCCGAGTTTCTCCAGCGCCCGCTCGATCTCCTCCGCCTTGCGGATGATGCCGACCAGATCGTTCATCGACTGCTGCAACTCGGTGTGCAGGCTGTACTGGTTCTCCTCGACGCCGTCACCCGGCGGGTCGAACGGCGCGAGCGCCATCGCCGCGGCGGCGTCCACATCGGACTGACTGACCTTGGGGCGGTCCTTCAGTTCCGACACGTACGACGCGGCGCCGAGGCCCGCACGACGGCCGAAGACCAGCAGATCCGAAAGCGAGTTGCCGCCGAGCCGGTTCGAGCCGTGCATCCCGCCGGAGCACTCGCCCGCGGCGAACAGCCCTGGCACGCTCGACGACGCGGTGTCCGGATCGACCTCGATCCCGCCCATCACGTAGTGACAGGTGGGACCGACCTCCATCGGTTCCTTCGTGATGTCGACGTCGGCGAGTTCCTTGAACTGGTGGTACATCGACGGCAGCCGTTTGCGTATCTCCTCCGCTGGCAGCCTGCTGGCGATGTCGAGGAAGACCCCGCCGTGCGGCGATCCGCGGCCGGCCTTGACCTCGGAGTTGATCGCCCTGGCCACCTCGTCACGCGGCAGCAGATCCGGCGTGCGGCGGTTCTTCTCCTGGTCGGTGTACCAGCGGTCGGCCTCCTCCTCGCTGTCCGCGTACTGCCCCTTGAACACGTCGGGGACGTACTCGAACATGAACCGCTTGTCCTCGGTGTTCTTGAGGACGCCGCCGTCGCCTCGGACGCCTTCGGTGACCAGGATCCCCTTCACACTCGGCGGCCAGACCATGCCGGTCGGGTGGAACTGGACGAATTCCATGTTGATGAGCGTCGCCCCGGCCCGCAGCGCCAGCGCGTGCCCGTCACCGGTGTACTCCCACGAGTTCGAGGTGACCTTGAACGACTTCCCGATACCGCCGGTCGCCAGCACCACCGCCGGCGACTCGAACAGGATGAACCGGCCGCTCTCGCGCCAGTACCCGAAGGCACCGGAGATCCGGCCGTCGTCGGTCAGCAGTTCGGTGATCGTGCATTCGGCGAAGACCTTGATCCTCGCCTCGTAGTCACCGGTCTCCTTGAAGTCCTCTTGTTGCAGCGAAACGATTTTCTGCTGCATCGTGCGGATCAGTTCGAGCCCGGTGCGGTCGCCGACGTGCGCCAGCCGCGGGTACGTGTGCCCGCCGAAGTTGCGCTGGCTGATCCGGCCGTCGGCGGTGCGGTCGAACAGCGCGCCGTAGGTCTCCAGTTCCCAGACCCGGTCCGGCGCCTCCTTGGCGTGGAGTTCGGCCATCCGCCAGTTGTTGAGGAACTTCCCGCCACGCATGGTGTCGCGGAAGTGCACCTGCCAGTTGTCGTTCGAGTTCGCGTTGCCCATCGACGCCGCGCAGCCGCCTTCGGCCATCACCGTATGCGCCTTGCCGAAGAGCGATTTGCACACCACCGCGACGCTGAAGCCGCGTTCGCGGGCTTCGATGACCGCGCGGAGACCGGCACCGCCGGCACCGATCACCACCACGTCGTAGTTGAGCCGTTCGACCTCGGTCATGAAAAGAGCCACCTCAAAGCTTGTCGCCGGGGACGGGAGATTCCCGCGCCGCTAGTTGATGAACCGCAGATCCGAAATGGCGCCGCTCGCCACGAGCATCACGTAGAGGTCGGTCAGCACGAGCGTGCCGAGCGTCGTCCACGCCAGCGCCATGTGCCGGGTGTTGAGCTTCGTGATCTGCGTCCAGATCCAGTAGCGGACCGGATGTTTCGAGAAGTGCTTGAGCCTGCCGCCGGTCACGTGACGGCACGAGTGGCACGACAACGTGTAGGCCCACAACAGGATCACGTTGCCGGTCAGCACGATGTTGCCGAGCCCGAAACCGAATCCGCCGGTCTTGCCGTGGAACGCGGTGATCGCGTCGTAGGTGTTGACCAGCGAGACGACCACGGCGACGTAGAAGAAGTAGCGGTGGGCGTTCTGGATGATCAGCGGCAGCCGCGTCTCACCGGTGTACTTCGCGTGCGGTTCGGCGACCGCGCAGGCGGGCGGAGAGAACCAGACGGCCCGGTAGTAGGCCTTGCGGTAGTAGTAGCAGGTCAGCCGGAAGCCCAGCAGGAACGGCAGGACCAGGAAACCGAGCGGGATGAAGCCCGGCAGTTCGCCGATCCAGGCCCCGAAATGCCGGGAGCCTTCGACGCAGGATTCCGAGACGCAGGGTGAGTAGAACGGCGTCAGGTAGTGGTATTCGGGCACCCAGTAGGCGGTGCGCACGAAGGACCTGATCGTCGCGTAGATGATGAAGGCGGAGAGGCCGAGGACGGTCAGCAGCGGGGACAGCCACCACCGGTCGGTGCGCAGCGTTTTTTCGGCGATCCGGGCCCGCGACGGCGCGCGGACCCCCGTACCCCGTCCGGCCTCGTTGCCGGCGGGGGCGCTCACCGCTGGTCGCGCTTGTAGCCGCCGACGCCTTCGTCATCGGCGCCTTGCCACAGCGCCGGGTCGTAGGGCGTGTCGGGAACCTGGACACGATCGGCGGCCTTCGCCTGCGCGGGCACCGCGTTCGGGGTCGTGTCGAGGTCGGTCGCGTCGATGTCGAGCCGCTCGACGTCGTTCGCCAGGCGTCGTACCGCCGAGGCGTCGCCGTATCGGGATCGCAGCGCGCCGACGCACTGCCTCAACTGACCGATGGCTCGCCGAAGCTCGGCGATCTCTGTGGTGGACATCGGTACCTCCCGATGGTCGGTTCGGTTGGCCGCTTGAGCCTTCGAAGGCCAGCGATTCCTCGCCGTCTCGACTCTGCCGCGCGTTGTGCAATGTGACAAGTAGCACAGTGGAACCTAGTGACGTGACGGAGGTCACGCGAGTCGATCTTCTGTATCGATTTTGATTCGCGCTTTCCCCCGAGGTACTGTGGCCACTGTCACGACCCAGCGACGTCAGCGTTGCCGTCCCGCGGACCACCACGACCAGTGATCCGGAGCCGGACAATGAGCACCGCCCCGAACGTCCACCCCATCATCGCCGAAGTCACCGAACGCATCGCCGCCCGCAGCGCCGAGACCCGCGCCGCGTACCTCGAGCGCGTCGCCGCCGCCCACGAAGAAGGGCCGGTGCGGCGAGGTCTCGACTGCAGCAACCTCGCCCACGGCTTCGCCGCGATGGAAGGTGCCGACAAAGCGGCACTGCGCGCCGCGCGGGCACCGGGCGTCGCGATCGTCTCGTCCTACAACGACATGCTTTCGGCGCATCAGCCGATGCAGGAGTACCCCGCGATGCTGAAGGGCTCGGTCCGTCAGGCGGGCGGGGTGGCCCAGTTCGCCGGCGGCGTGCCCGCGATGTGCGACGGCGTCACCCAGGGCCGTCCGGGGATGGAGCTCTCGCTGTTCAGCCGCGAGGTGATCGCGATGTCGACCGCGATCGCGCTCTCCCACGACATGTTCGACGCGGCACTGCTGCTCGGCGTCTGCGACAAGATCGTGCCCGGCCTGCTCATCGGGGCGCTGTCCTTCGGGCACCTCCCGGCGATCCTGGTGCCCGCCGGGCCGATGAACTCAGGCCTGCCGAACAAGGAGAAGGCGCGCGTGCGCCAGCTCTACGCCGAGGGCAAGGCGACCCGCGAAGACCTGCTGGACGCCGAAGCGGCTTCGTACCACTCGGCGGGCACGTGCACCTTCTACGGCACCGCCAACTCGAACCAGATGGTCGTCGAGGTGATGGGCCTGCACCTGCCGGGCGCCAGCTTCGTGCAGCCGAACTCGACTCTACGGAAGGCGCTCACCGAAGAGGCCGGACGCCGCGTCGTGAAGCTTTCGCGGGGCGAGGAGTACACGCCGGTCTCGCGCGTGATCGACGAGAAGGCCGTCGTCAACGGTGTCATCGCGCTGCTCGCCACCGGCGGCTCGACCAACCACACGATGCACCTCGTCGCGATCGCCGCCGCGGCGGGCATCCAGCTGACGTGGGACGACTTCTCCGACCTGTCGGCAGCGATCCCCTTGCTGGCCCGCGTGTACCCGAACGGCAGCGCGGACATCAACCATTTCCACGCCGCCGGGGGTATCCAGTTCCTGGTCGGCACCCTGCTCGACGCGGGCCTGCTGCACGAGGACGTCCAGACCGTCGCCGGACCGGGCCTGCACCGCTACCGGCAGGAGCCGATCCTTTCCGAGGGCGAACTGGTCTGGCGTGACGTCCCGACGCGCAGCCTCGACGAGGACGTGCTGCGTCCCGTGTGGCGGCCGTTCGCTTCCGACGGTGGGCTGCGGATGGTCGCGGGCAACCTCGGCCGCGCGGTGATCAAGGTGTCCGCGGTGGCGCCGGAGCACCGGATCGTCCAGGCCCCGGCGCGGGTGTTCACCGACCAGAAGTCCTTCAAGACCGCTTTCGAGGCTGGCGAGCTGGATCGCGACGTCGTCGTGGTCATCCGGCAGCAGGGCCCTCAGGCCAACGGGATGCCGGAGCTGCACGGGCTCACCCCGGCGCTCGGGGTGCTGATGGACCGCGGGCACCAGGTGGCGTTGCTCACCGACGGCCGGATGTCGGGCGCGTCCGGGAAGATCCCGGCGGCGATCCAGGTGACCCCGGAAGCCGCGGCGGGAGGCCCGATCGCACGGATCGCCGACGGCGACGTCGTCCGCCTCGACGCCAGGGCCGGGACGCTCGACGTCCTCGTGGGTGACGAAGAACTCGCCCGCCGTGAACTGGTGGATTCCCCGCCTTCGGAGGCATCCTGGACCGGCACCGGCCGGGAGCTGTTCGCGGCGCTGCGCCGCGCGGTCGGCCCCGCCGATCAGGGCGCGAGCGTGTTCGGACCGCTCACGCCGGAACACTTCGGCGCTCCGGCGCACACGTTGACCCCTGTGGAGGTAACCCAGTGACCACCGGCGCCGACCTGCTCGGTCTGTCCCCCGTGATGCCCGTCGTCGTGCTCGACGACGCCGACGACGCCGTGCCCACCGCGCGGGCCCTGCTCGCGGGCGGGATCGGCGTGATCGAGCTGACCCTGCGCACCCCGGCGGCACTCGCCTCGATCGAGCGGATCGCCGCGGAGGTCCCGGAGATCGTCATCGGCGCCGGGACGGTCACCGCGCCCGAGCACGCCAAGCAGGCCGCCGACGCCGGCGCGAAGTTCCTGGTGACCCCGGGCTGCACGGACGCCGTGCTGGACGCCGCGTTCGAGACCGGGCTCCCGTTCCTGCCGGGCGCGAGCACGGTGTCCGAGGCGATGCGGCTGGCCGAACGCGGGCTGACCGCGCTGAAGTTCTTCCCCGCCGAGGCCAGTGGCGGCGTGGCGTACCTGAAGTCGATCGGCGGGCCGCTGCCCGGGCTCAAGTTCTGCCCGACCGGCGGGATCACCGTGAAGACCGCGCCGGACTATCTCGCACTGTCCAATGTGGGCTGCATCGGTGGTTCGTGGCTGACGCCGAAGGACGCCTTGGCGGCCAAGGACTTCGGGAAGATCGAAGCCTTCGCGGCGGAGGCTTCGAAGCTCTGATCCTTATTGTGAGGGCCACTCGCGCGCCGGGTGGCCCTCACTGTTTTCAGAGCGGCAGCTGGTACTGGATGAAGCCCCGGTTGACCGCGACCTGGTCGTACAGGCGGCGCGCGGTGGCGTTGGATTCCTTGGTGTGCCAGTAGACCCTGCCGCAGTCACGATCACGCGCCCAGTCCGCGACAGCCTCGATCAACGCCCGCGCGACCCCCTTGCCCCTGGCTTCCGGCGCGGTGAACAGATCTTGCAGGTAACAGACGTCGGTGAGCGCGGAAGTGCTGGGATGCACCAGGAAATGCGTGATCCCGACGAGCTCGCCGCCCAGGTGGGCACCGAACGCGTGCATCCGCTCCCCGGTCCGGAATTCGTGCCAGGCCCGGTCGTAGACCTCTTGGGGCGCGACACGTTCGTAGAAGGCGATGTACGCGCGGAACAGGTGTTCCCAGGCTTCGCGGTCTTCGGGCTCCAGCGGAGCGATGGTGATCATGTGGGCCTCCCAGTGATCACCCGAGCCTAGGGTTTCGCCGCTGTCTCGCGAGTGGCCAATCACGCGGTAAAGCAGGCTGCCACTCGTGGTGTGGGGAGGCTTGGCGGGAAGGACGTTGCGAAAGCCACTTTCGCAACGTTGTATGTTGCGAAAGTGGCTTTCGCAACACCCTCCCGAGGGCCGGCTGCCGGGCATCGCCTGCGGCGGCTCAGCTGACGGCTTGCTTCACCAGCGCGGCGATGCGCTTCTCCACCGCGGGGGTGACGCCAGTCAGCGCGAAGGCCGTCGCCCACATCTCGCCGTCGTCCAGCCGAGCGGCCTCGTTGAAGCCGAGCGTCGCGTACCGCGTCTTGAACTTGGCCGCCGCCTGGAAGAAGCAGACGATCTTGCCGTCCAGCGCGTAGGCGGGCTGCCCGTACCAGAGTTTCGGCGCGAGCATCGGGGCGTTCGCCTTCACGACGGTGTGGACCAGCTCGGCCAGCGCCCGATCCTCATCGGGCATCTCGGCGATCTTCGCGACCACGTCCTGCTCGGCCGCCGCCGCTTTGTCGGCGGCGGAACCGCGGCGGGCCGCCTTCTTCATGTCCTGGGCGTGTTCCTTCATCGCGGCCTTCTCTTCGGCCGTGAATCCTTCGTACGTGGTGCTCATGGCGGTTTCTCCTTGGTAAGCGGCGAGCGGGGGCATCCGGTAGTGGCACATCAGGACTGGGCGGCGAGAGCCGAGGTCTCCCAGACGAACCCGTCGAGGTCGGTGAACGGGGCGGCGCCGCAGATCGCGATGCGGTGTGAGCCGGTGCCCTCCGGAGACACTCCGGCGTCCTTGGCCAGAGCCTTGCGCTTGTACAGCGCCAGCTTCACGGGGCTTGAGCCGGATTCGAACTCGACGTACACGCGGCCGAAGCTCTTGCCCACGGTGAGGCCGTGCTCGACGTAGAACTTCTTGCTCGCGGCCACGTCGGCGACACCCAGCAGCAACACGATGGCGTCGAATTCACGGGCGGCCGGCGCGGTGTTCTTCTTCGCCGAGGTGGCGATCTTCCAGATCGCGCCGTCCGGAGCCCGCACGGTGCCGCCGTAACCCCACATCGACTTCGTGGCGGGCTTGATCACGGTCGCCCCGGCGGCGACGGCGGCGTCGATGAGCGCGTCGGCGTTGGCGGGCTGGGAAACCGTGAGGGAGAGGGTGTAGCCGCGGAAGCCGGTGGACGGCTCCTGCGAAGCCCGCAGCCGCAGCTCGGAGCCGAGCCCGAAGGCGGTGGTGTAGAAGCGTTCGGCGGCCTCGGTGTCGGCCACTTCGAGGGTGATGGCGTCGATGAAGTTCATGCCGGTAACGCTATTTCCGGGCGGGCTTCCGGCGCTTCTCGATTCCTGATCGGTCACATCGGTGCTGGTCGGAGGCTGCGCGAGGGGTTCCCCATGTCGCATTCGAGACGCCCAGTGTCTCAAAAGCGACATGGGGACACTCGGCCCAGGCTGCCCCGTGACGGCAGGGAGCAGCCCGTAGCCACCGCGATCGTGCATCGCGTTCGGGTTCTATCGAGGGTGAGCAAGTGGTGTGTCGCGAAAGCCACTTTCGAGACGTGTGATGTCCCCAAAGTGGCTTTCGCGACACGAACACCGACGGAGCCGCGAGCGCGGACCGCCCACTCCACCAGACGCGATTGCCTTACCCCTCGATAACCCGAAAGCCACTCGCGACCGCCGTCCGGGAACGCAAAACCGGCCGCGCGGGCACGTGTGCCCGCCGGCCGGTGAGCGGCTCGGGTGAGGAAGCTCAGTCGAGGGTGGCGTCGTCCAGCAGCGCCGACTCGGCGCCGAACTCGCGGAGTTCGTCGCGGATCACGGTGTAGGCCAGCCCCTGGGGATAGCCCTTGCGGGCGAGGAAGCCCAGCAGGCGGCGGATCGCCGTCTGTTCGTCGACGTTGCCCAAGGAGCGCATGCGCTTCCGTACCAGCTCTCGGGCGCGCTGCTCCTCTGCCTCTCGGTCCACCTCTTCGGCGGCCTGGACGGCGATATCCCCATCGATTCCTTTGCGTTTGAGTTCGGCTACGAGGGCGTTCCGTGCCAGGCCCATGTTGGCATGACGGGAACGCACCCACATCTCGGCGAACTCGGCGTCGTTGATGAGCCCTGCCTTGTCCAGCTTACCGAGCAGGGTCTCCGTCGTCTCCTCGTCGAAGCCCTTGCGCTTGAGGGCCTGACGCAGTTCGTCCGTTGAACGCGGGCGCGCGGCCAGGAGATCGAAGCAGATCTCCTTGGCCTTCTTCCTCCGCTCGTCCGGCGGCAGCTCCGCCGGATCCACTTTGGGCGCACGCATTCAGCCATCACTCCAGTCGAAACGATCGATCGGTGACTTCACCCCTGGCGGGGCTCGGAAAACTCAGAAGTCGACCGGCGCGGGGGCGGCTTCGGCGTCGACGACGGCACCGATGCCGAGCTTCTCCTTGATGCGCTTCTCGATCTCGTTGGCGATGTCCGGGTTGTCCAGCAGGAACTTCCGGGCGTTCTCCTTGCCCTGGCCCAGCTGGTCGCCCTCGTAGGTGTACCAGGCACCGGACTTGCGCAGGATGCCCTGGTCGACACCCATGTCGATCAACGAACCCTCGCGGGAGACACCCTTGCCGTAGAGGATGTCGAACTCGGCCTGTTTGAAGGGCGGCGCGACCTTGTTCTTCACGACCTTGACACGGGTGCGGTTGCCGACGGGCTCGCCGCCGTCCTTCAGCGTCTCGATCCGGCGGACGTCCAGGCGGACCGACGCGTAGAACTTCAGCGCCTTACCACCGGTCGTGGTCTCCGGGGAGCCGAACATGACGCCGATCTTCTCGCGCAGCTGGTTGATGAAGATCGCGGTGGTGCCGGAGTTGTTCATCGCACCGGTCATCTTCCGCAGCGCCTGGCTCATCAGCCGGGCCTGGAGACCGACGTGGTTGTCACCCATCTCACCCTCGATCTCGGCGCGCGGCACGAGCGCGGCGACCGAGTCGATGACCAGGATGTCGAGCGCGCCGGAGCGGATCAGCATGTCCGCGATCTCGAGCGCCTGCTCACCGGTGTCCGGCTGGGAGACCAGCAGCGCGTCGGTGTCGACGCCGAGCTTCTTGGCGTACTCCGGGTCCAGCGCGTGCTCCGCGTCGATGAACGCGGCGATGCCGCCGTTCTTCTGCGCGTTGGCGACCGCGTGCAGCGCGACGGTGGTCTTACCGGAGGACTCCGGACCGTAGATCTCGATGACCCGGCCGCGAGGCAGGCCGCCGATCCCGAGCGCGACGTCGAGCGCGATGGCACCGGTGGGAATGACGGCGATCGGGGCACGGCCCTCTTCGCCGAGCCGCATGACCGAGCCCTTGCCGTACTGCTTGTCGATCTGGGCGAGGGCCAGTTCGAGCGCCTTGTCCTTGTCGGGTGCTGCTGGTGCCATGGAGTCCACCTCGTTGGTTGAGCCGGGTAGGGCTTGTTTCAGTTCTGAGCTGTCGGGTCCGACGCTACGGGCGACCACCGACAATTCCAGGCCTCGCGCCCAAGCTGTGGATCGCTGACCCCGTTGTGGACAACACCCTAGACGAACGTGTGTTCGAGGCCGCGACCGACACGCCGACGTGCTGGAGTTCTTGCCCGTTCGCCGAGGTCAGCGCCGCTCCGGCGGGATCTCGAAGGCTTCGCAGACCGCCCGCCAGACGTCCTTGGCGGAGGTTCCCGCGTCGAGGGCCTGTTCGACGGTCCGGCCCCCGAGTTCGCCGAAGACGTGATCCCTGGCGAGGGTTTCCGCACGTCCGGGACCGAATTCGTCGGCCATCAGCCGCCGGAAGACCGTGATACGCATCGGCCGGATTCTAGCCCGCGCCCGCGAAAAGAGGCCTACTCGCCCGGCTGGACGCTCTTTTCGAAGTAGTCGGCGAGCTCGCCCGGCGTCGGGTTCTGGCCTTCGGCCGGGACCTGGTAGATGAAGCCGACCAGCGGCCGGTCGGTCACGGTGAACACCAGTACGGCGGCGTTCCGCCCGGCGGCCGAGGAGTACTGGCCTTCCAGGGCGTTGCCCGCCCACTTGGCCTCGGTGCGGTCTCCACCGGCCGATTTGAGCAGCCCGTCGGTGTAGGCCTTCAGCTTGTCCGCGGAATCGCTCTGCAGGTAGGTCACCTGGGTCCCGGCGCGTCCCGGGGCGGAGCAGGTCGACGTCACGCCGAGATCCTCCGCCGGTTTCGCCGGCCCGTTGCCCATCCCGGGTTTGCAGTCGCCGGTGTCGGCGATCTTCCCGGCGAGCTGGCGCAGGCAGCCGGTGAGGCCCTTGTCGTCGGCCGCGGCGGGCACCTTGCATTCGTCGGCCGTGTAGGTCTCCACCGGAGAGGACGTCAGGAAGTACGTGAGCCCGGCGGCGAGCAGCACGACGACGGCCACGATGGCGCCGATGACGAGCGGCTTCTTCTTACTCGCGGGCGCCTTGTCGCCGGAGGCCTGGCCGGCCAGCGAGTACGTCGGGAAATTCGTCGGAGCGGGCTGCTGCACCTGCTGCGGACCACTGTTCGGGTAACCCGACTGGGGGAAACCGCCGGACTGGCCGGGGCTGCCGCCCGAATACCCTGGGATCGACGCGACCTGCTGCGGCGGCGGCGCGTACGGTCCCGACGCGCCGGGCCCGACCTGATGCGCGCCGGTTCCCGCGGCGACCTGCCCTTCGACGCCCTGCGTGCGCGAGCTGATGCCGTCGGAGGCGACGTGCTGGGCACCGAGCGCGACCGCGGTCTCGGGCTGGTCCAGGCTGCCGGGGACGACGCCGAGCTTCTCCGCGATCAGGCTGCCGACCAGCGGGAGACGGCTCGAACCGCCGACGAGGTAGATACCGGCGAGCCGGTCCGGGGTCATCCCGGCCGAGCGGACCACCCGCGACATCAGCTCGACACTGCGCAGCATCGAGGGCCGCACCAGCGCTTCGAGTTCGCCTCGCGTGACGAGGACGTCCTCGAACGGTTCCGGCATCGGGACCTCGGTCTGCGGGTGCCGTGAGAGGGCCTCCTTCGCCGCCTTCACGTCCTCCTGCAGCGCGCGCCGCGTACGGCGGTCCGGAGTGGACTCGGGCCGCAGGACTCGCTGCCAGCGCTGGGGATCCTTGTGCGAGACCTCGCGGCCGACGTGCACCAGGAGCGCCTGGTCGACGTCGAGTCCGCCGAGGTCGGGGAGGCCGTCTTCGGCGACGACGGTGAAGCCGCCGTTCGGGGTGGCGCCGACGATCGCGACGTCGAAGGTGCCGGCGCCGAGGTCGTACACGGCGAGCGCCTGGCCTGGCGCGAGCGTCTTGCCGGGGAACGACGCGAAATGCGCGGCCGCGGCGACCGGCTCGGGGACGAGCACCAGGTTGCCGCCCATCCCGGCGAGCCGGGCGGCGGACAGCAGCACGTTGCGGCGGGTCGGGCCCCACTGCGCGGGGTGGGTGAGCCGGACCTCGTCGGGCAGGTCCCCGCCGAGCTGGCGGGTGGTCTCGTCGAGGACGCGGCGCAGGATCGCGGCCAGCACCTCGCTGACCGGGATGACGTCGGTGCCCAGCAGGAGCGTCTGCTCGTCGATGCGGCGTTTGGGATTGGGCTCGAAGCGGGTCGGGTCGAGGCGGGCGCGGCGCTCGGCGTCGCGGCCGACCATGATCGTGCCGTCCTCGGTGGCGAACACCGCGGACGGCATGTTGGCCGAACCGTCGACTTCGACCACACGCGGAGGCCTCCCGTGCGCCGAAAGGACGGCCACGGTGTTGGACGTCCCGAGGTCCACCGACAGGATCCGCACAGCTCATACCCCTTCACAGACGAACGGCGACCGCCCCAGCACTGATCCGGTCGCGCTGGCGGTGATGCTCCCATGAGCGAGGTCACCGCACGTGCGGAACCCGCCGAACTCGTCCCCGACCGGGTGCCTCGTCACAGCCCTCGGAGCGAAACTGTCGGTGGTCCGGCGCAGTATGGAGGGCGTGGCACACGTACTCGACCTCTTCTCCCCCGCGACCAGGGACTGGTTCACCGGGGCCTTCGCCGCGCCCACCCGCGCGCAGGAGGGCGCGTGGCGTGCCGCGCACGCGGGGGAACACGCGCTGGTCGTGGCCCCCACCGGATCGGGCAAGACGTTGTCGGCCTTCCTCTGGGCGCTGGACAGGCTGTCGGTCGAGCCGCCGCCGTCCGAGCCGAAGAAACGCTGCCGCGTCCTCTACGTCTCTCCGCTCAAGGCGCTGGCGGTCGACGTCCAGCGCAACCTGCGGGCACCGCTGGCGGGTATCTCGCAGGCGTCGCGGCGGCTCGGGCTGCCGGTCCCGGACATCGGCGTCGGCATGCGGACGGGCGACACCACCGCGGCCGAGCGGCGCTCGTTCGGCAAGACACCGCCGGACGTGCTGGTCACCACGCCGGAGTCGCTGTTCCTGATCCTCACCTCCTCCGCCCGCGATTCGCTGCGCGGCGTGGAGACGGTGATCATCGACGAGGTCCACGCGGTCGCGGGCGGCAAACGCGGGGCGCATCTGGCCCTGTCGCTGGAGCGGCTCGACGCGCTTCTCGAAAAGCCCGCCCAGCGGATCGGGCTGTCGGCGACGGTCCGGCCGATCGACGAGGTCGCCTCCTTCCTGGCGGGCGGCAGGCCGGTCACCATCGTCCAGCCGAAGCTCGCGAAGACGATCGAGGTCCGCGTCGAGGTCCCGGTCGAGGACATGGCCGATCTCGACGGTCCGCAGGGACCGAAGCAGAACGAAGACCTCGACGCCGGCCTCGCACGGCTCCCCGGTTCGCTGGAGGACATCGACGGCGCGCCGCGGCGGCCGTCGATCTGGCCCGCGGTGGAGGAGCGGGTCCTCGAACTGATCCAGGCGCATCGGTCGACGATCGTGTTCGCCAACTCGCGACGGCTCACCGAGCGGATGACCGCGCGGCTCAACGAACTCGTCGCGGAGCAGGCCGAATTGGAGCCGGATCAGCGGTATCCGGCCGAGGCGATCGGCCAGTCCGGGCTCACCACCGGGGCGGCGCCGGTGATCGCGCGGGCGCACCACGGCTCGATGTCGCGCGAGCAGCGCACCCAGGTGGAAGAGGAGCTCAAGTCCGGGCGGCTGGCGTGCGTCGTGGCGACGTCCTCCTTGGAGCTGGGCATCGACATGGGCGCCGTCGATCTCGTCGTGCAGATCGAGGCACCGCCGACGGTGGCATCGGGACTGCAGCGGGTCGGCCGGGCCGGGCACCAGGTCGGCGCCGTGTCGAGCGGGGTGATGTTCCCGAAGTTCCGGGGTGACCTCGTCTCCTGTGCGGTGGTCGCGGAACGGATGGCGTCCGGGGCGATCGAGGCGGTGCGGTACCCGCGGAACCCGCTGGACGTGCTCGCGCAGCAGGTCGTGGCGATGGTGGCGCTCGAATCGTGGACGGTCGACGAGCTGGCCGCCCTCGCCCGGCGGGCGGCGCCGTTCGCGTCCCTTCCCGACGACGCGTTGCTGGCCGTGCTCGACATGCTCGCCGGCCGGTACCCCAGTGAGGAGTTCGGCGAGCTGCGAGCCCGGATCACCTGGGACCGGGTCACCGGCGAACTGCACGGCCGTCCGGGCTCGCAGCGGCTGGCGGTGACCTCCGGCGGCACGATCCCCGACCGCGGCCTGTTCACCGTGATGACGCCGGGTTCCGACGGCAAACCGGGGTCGCGCGTGGGTGAGCTCGACGAGGAGATGGTCTACGAGTCCCGCGTCGGGGACACGATCCTGCTCGGCACCTCCTCCTGGCGGGTCACCGACATCACCCACGACCGCGTGATCGTGGTCCCCGCTCCGGGTGAGCCCGCCCGGATGCCGTTCTGGAAGGGCGACGCCCCCGGCCGTCCGCTGGAACTGGGGCGGGCGCTGGGCGCGTTCGTCCGCGAACTGTCCACTTCGGAGCCGTCGGCGGCCAGGGAACGCGCCGCCGTCGCCGGGCTGGACGAGTACGCCTGCGACAACCTGCTGGCATATCTGGACGAGCAGAAGTCGGCCACACGGCATGTGCCGAACGACAAAACCGTGCTGCTGGAACGGTTTCGCGACGAGCTGGGTGACTGGCGGGTCATCCTGCACTCGCCGTTCGGCGCTCAGGTCAACGCGCCGTGGGCGCTCGCGATCGCGGCCCGCCTGCGGGAGAACCGCGGGGTCGACGCCCAGGTCGCGCATTCCGACGACGGCATCGTGCTGCGGCTGCCCGAGGCGCTGGACATGGAGGGTGCCGAGGTCACCATCGGCGTCGAGGACGTACTGCTCGATCCGGAAGAGGTCGAGCAGCTGATCGTCGCCGAGGTCGGCGGCTCGGCACTGTTCGCCGCGCGGTTCCGGGAATGCGCGGCGCGGTCGCTGCTGCTCCCCCGCCGGGATCCGCGCCGCCGTACGCCGCTGTGGCAGCAGCGGCAACGCGCGTCGCAGCTCCTTTCGGTCGCGGCCAAGTACGAGCGGTTCCCGGTGGTGCTGGAGGCGATGCGGGAAGTCCTGCAGGACGTGTACGACGTCGGCGGGCTGCGCGAGCTGATGACCGACGTCCGGTCCCGCAAGGTCAAGCTGGTCGAGGTCGAGACGCCGTCGGCGTCACCGTTCGCGCGCAGCCTGCTCTTCGGCTACGTCGGGATGTTCCTGTACGAGACCGACGCCCCGCTCGCGGAACGACGCGCGGCGGCGCTGGCGCTGGATTCGACGCTGCTGGCCGAATTGCTCGGCACCGAGGCGATCCGGGAGTTGCTGGACGCCGAGGTCGTCGCCGAAGTCGAGCGCTCGTTGCAACGCCTCGATCCGGACAGGCACGCCCGCAACGCCGAAGAAGCCGCGGATCTGTTGCGGTTCCTCGGCGATCTCTCGATCGAGGAAGCCGCGGCGCGTGGCATCCAGCGGGAATGGCTGGAGGAACTGGAGGCCGCGCGGCGGGTGATCCGGGTCCGTATCGGCGGTGGTGAACGCTTCATCGCCATCGAGGACGCCGGCCGGGTACGGGACGCGCTCGGCACCGCGCTGCCCGTCGGGGTACCGGAGGCGTTCACCGAACCGGTCGAAGATCCCGTCGGCGACCTGCTGTCGCGCTATTCACGCAGCCGCGGCCCGTTCAGCGCCCGGCAGGCGGCCGAGCGGTTCGGCCTCGGGACGGCCGTGGTCACCGGCGTGCTGGACAGGCTGACCGCGCAGGGCAGGCTGGTCCGGGGCGAGCTGAGCCCCGTCGGACATCCGGAGACCCACGGCGTCGGGATGGAGTTCTGTGACGCGTCGGTGCTGCGCAGGCTCCGGCGGGCGTCGCTGGCCCGGCTGCGGGCCGAGGTCGAGCCGGTCGAACCGGCCGCGCTGGGGCGGTTCCTGCCTTCGTGGCACGGCATCGGGGCGCGAGTGCGGTCGGCGCCGACGGCGGACGACGTACTGTCCGTGGTCGAGCAGCTGGCCGGTGCCCCGCTCCCGGCGAGCGCGGTCGAGTCGCTGATCCTGCCGAGCAGGCTGCCCGGCTACACCCCGTCGCTGCTGGACGAACTCACCACGGCGGGCGAGGTCACCTGGTGCGGTTGCGGATCCCTGTCCGGCGGGGACGGGTGGCTGGCGCTCGCGCCCACGGACGTCGCCGATCTGCTGTTGCCGGATCTCGACGACGATCTGCCCTCCGGCCCGCTCCACGAGGCCATTCTGTCCACTTTGGAGGGTGGAGCGCAGTTCTTCCGTCAGCTCGTGGACCGGGTGTCGCCGTTGGTCGAAACCCCGCCCAACGACGGTGAAGTCGTGGCTGCGCTGTGGGATCTCGTGTGGGCGGGCCTGGTCACCGGGGACACGCTGGGCCCGCTGCGGGCGCAGGTCTCCGGTTCCGGTGCGGCGCACAAGCCACGGCGGCAGGCTCCTCGCGGCCGGTACGCGCGGCTTCGCGCCGGGCGGCCGGCGATGCCTTCGCGCACCGGGCCGCCGACGGTGGCCGGCCGCTGGGCGCTGACCCCTGGGCGGGAGGCGGATCCGACCAGGCGCGCGCTGGCGCGGACGGAAGCCTTCCTGGAACGGCACGGTGTCCTCACCCGCGGCGCCCTCGACACCGAGCGGGTGACGGGCGGTTTTTCGGGGATCTACAAGGTTTTGCGCGGCATGGAGGACTCGGGGCAGGTCGTCCGCGGGTATGTGGTCGAAGGGCTCGGCGCGGCGCAGTTCGCGGCGAAGGGCGCCGTCGACAGGCTGCGCGCGCAGTCCGGGAACCAGCGCACCACCGCGGAAGGCGCCGTCGTCCTCGCCGCCGCCGACCCGGCCCAGCCCTACGGCGCCGCGTTGCCTTGGCCCGCCGCGACGGGCGACACGAAGCACCGTCCGGCAAGGAAAGCGGGTGCGCTGGCGGTGCTCGTGGACGGCGTCCCGGCGATGTACGTCGAACGAGGCGGCCGGTCGCTGCTGAGCTTCACCGAAGATCAGGACAGGTTGCGCTCGGCCGCCAGGGCGCTTTCCACGGCGGTGCGGGAAGGCTGGCTGGGACAGCTCGCGGTGCAGAAGGCCGACGGCGAGGTGGCGCTCACCTCGGAGCTTTCGGCCGTCCTCCAGGAGGCGGGTTTCCGGGCGACTCCCAAGGGTCTGCGCCTGCGGGCCTAGAATCACCGCTCAGCCCTGCGGAGAAGGACGTTCGACCATGGTGATGCGCGACCTGCGCTATTTCGGGGATCCCGTGCTCAAGACCGTATGCGACCCGGTCACGACATTCGACAAGAAGATCGAGTCGCTGGTGACCGATCTGATGGACGGGGTGAAACCGGCCGGGCGCGCGGGTCTCGCGGCGCCGCAGATCGGGGTCGGGCTGCGGGTGTTCAGCTACGACGTCGGCGGGCTGAGCGGGTACGTGATCAACCCCGAGATCGTCGAGCTGTCCGAAGAGACACACGAGATCGGCGAGGGCTGCCTGTCCGTGCCGGAACTGTGGTTCCCGGTCGTCCGCGCGAAGCACGCCGTGGTGCGCGGTGTCGACCTGCGCAACGAGCCGGTCGAGGTCGAAGGTGTCGACGTGCTCGCCCAGTGCCTGCAGCACGAGACCGACCACCTCGACGGCAAGCTCTACCTGGAGCGGCTCACCCCCGAACGCAAGAAGCGCGCGCTGGGCGAGGCCCGCGGCAAAGACTGGTTCTGGAACCGCTGACCCACTCCCGCGTTTGGTCCTCTGAATGCGGTGGTTGGTAACCCGAACTACCGCGTTCAGAGGACTAAATGCGTGGGTTGGGGAGCGCGAAGCGCAGGGTGCCGGGGTCGCCGGGGGCGCGTTCGGGCCGGAGCCCCACGCGAGCGGCGGTCCGGTAGAGGGAGTCGTCGCCGGGCAAGCAGACAGCGGTGAGTTCGCGCTCCCCCTTAGCCACGGCGAGAGTGGCGAGCCGGGCGAGCAAAGCCGTGCCGATGCCTTGGCGCTGCCAGGAATCCTCGACCAGGAGCGAGACTTCGGCCGCGCCGCCGTCGGCGGCCGGGATCAGCTGGCCGAGACCGATCACGTCCCGGCCGCAGACCGCGAGCAGGCTGATCCCGCGCGGCGGCATCAGGAGCCGGTGCAGCCAGCGACGCGGCACGGCACGCATTCCGGTGTGATAGCGGTGGAAGAGCGTCGTCATCGAGCATCTCTGGTGCAGCGCGGACACCGCTTCCGCGTCACCGGGGACGCCCTTGCGCAGGACGATCGCGGCGCCGTCGGCCCGGTCGAGCACGATCGGACCGGTCACGTTGTCGCGGACGGCGGTGCTCAGGCCGATCAGCGCGACGGCGCGGCTCAGTTCCAGTTCGACGAACGGCGACCACCGGCGGCGCGCGACGAACGCGGCGCCGTCCCCGGTCGGGAACACCGCGCGGTGCCCGCCTTCCGTGCGGGCCGGGTTCGCCTCGATCGACGGGACCTTGGTGACGACGTCGGCGGCGAGGACGCCGCGGAGTACTTCCGCGAGGCCGCCGGGCTCCTCGACGGCCCTCTTGGCCGCGGTGAGCGTCGCGGTGGCAGGGTCGACCAGTTCGGCCAGATCCGCGTCGATGACGGCGGAGCATTCGCACCCTTCGTCGCGGATCGCGTCGATGAGCAGTTGGCGCGGCAGACCGGTGGCAGGCCGCAGGACGATCTCGTCGAGCACCCCGCCGGGGACCGGGAGCACCGACAGCCCGAGGATGTTGCATTCGAGGTCGGCGAGCCGGATCGCGATCCTGGCCAGGGTGCCGGGCCGGTCGTCCACGCGGATCCGGACACGCCAGGCCGACGCGGCCGCGGTCTCTTCGCCGGGATGGACCAGGGTGGGCCGGGCTCGATAGGTCTCCATGACTCCACGGTCCCGGCCGGTTGTTGCCTGCCCACGGCGCGGGTGTTTCGCTCAGGTCAGCGTTCGACGCCACCGCGCAACCCCGGCGAAACACTCAGCGGGGAGAAAGCACGCTGAATTCGTTGCCCTCCGGATCCACCATCGCGTCGCCACGCTGCCCTGACGCGCCCAGCTCCCGCAGGCGCCGGACCTCGGCCGCCCGGCTCTTGCCTCGCCGTGGCGCGATCTCGAACCTCAACCGGTTGCTGTGCCGTTTCTCCTCTCGCGTGGCGAGGAACTCGATCCACGGGCCGCGGCCGTCCGGTGGCCGCAGGCCGACGATCGTCTCTTCCCGGACGCCGACCTCCCAGCCCAGGGCGGCCGCCCAGAAGCGCGCGAGCCGCTGTGGATCGAGGGCGTCGGTGACGACCGACGCGATCGCGCCTGCGCCCTCGTAGTGCTCGCGTGGCTCGAGGACGCAGAACTCGTTGCCCTCGGGGTCCGCGAGCACCACCCACGGCACCCGTTTCTCCTCCGGCGGGCCCTGGCCGATGTCGATATGCCGTGCGCCGAGGGACAGCGCACGGTCCACCAGCTCGGCCTGGTGCCCGGGCGAACGGCTCGTCAGATCCAGGTGCAGCCGGTTCTTGCCCCGTTTGGGGCTCACCTCGGAGCGGAACGCCGGCTGGAACGGGGCGTCCCAGCTGAACAGCCCTTCCCAGAAACCCGCCAGATCTCTGGGAAGGGCCGAGTCGAAGACCAGGTTCACCAGCTGTGCTGCCACACCGGTGAACCTAGACGGCACCCCTGACATTTTCTGTGTGTCTCAGGTGAACCCGCGTCCGCGATCGACGTCGGGGCGCTCAAGCACATCTCCAGCTCCCCGACACTTCTGACCGGTTTGGCTTCCCCACCGACCGGTCATCGGGTCGCGAGCCGCAGAAGGGCCCAGAGTTGTCCCGCCATGTCCTGGTCTCCGCTGATCGTCACCGCCGTCGGACCCGCCCGGCCCCAGAGCCAGCGATAGATCTTGTCCGGCTTCCCGGTGACCAGGTCGTCCGCGCGCTGCGCCTCCTCGGCCGAGCATCGCCAGGCGACCGTTTCCGTGGGCCCCGCCCTGGCGATCCAGGTGTGGCCCGCGGTGCGCACGCCGACCGAGCCGGTCTTGGTGCCGGACAGTCCCAGCAACGGCAACCGCTGGCCGAACCAGAGCACCAGTGCCTCGTCGATCCCGTCGAGTGCCACGTCTTCGGGGATCTCCGACACGTCCCTGCCTGCCGCGCTCTCCGCGTCGATCCGGTGGATCGTCGTCTCGTGCGCCATCCGCCGCCGCCAGAACCCGTAGCTGCGGTCCGCCGGCCACCAGGTCGGCGCCAGTTCGTCCGGGTCGTGCGCGGACAGTTCGGCGACGAGTTCCTCCCGGCCCTCCCGGAAGTACTCCTCCAGGCTCTGTCCCGGCCCCGGTTTGCGCTGCCAGTGCTCGGGACGCCGCCCGTCGGTGATCCAGCGGCGGGTGACCCGGTACACGCTGCCGACATGCCTGAGGACCTCGCCGAGCGTCCAGCCAGGGCAGGTCGGGACCGGCGCGTCGGCGGACGCGGTGTGCGCCACCTGGGCCATCAACTCGGTTTCGGCGCCGATCACCTCCAGGAACCTGCCCTGGTCGATCATGGCCTGCCCGGCCATCGGGCACCCCCTCTCATGGTGACTCTGTCGAATTAGGTGAACCCGCGTCGGCAGGGCGCGACCTGGTCTTTCAAGTCACGAAGGCGGTAAAGGCGCTTTCCGGACAAACCGCGGCTCCGCCAGCAGGCTGCTAAGCCACATACGCCGAGTCACCCATCGGCAGGCCGTGCACCACCCGTCGCACCAGCTCCAAGAACACCGTGGCGGCCCTGGTCAACTCGTCCGCCAGCTCGACGGTGACCTTTCCGGTGATGCCCGCCTGCGCGGCGGCCCGCGTCGCCGAATTGGCCGCGAAGAACGCCGCCCATTCCTTGAGCTCGGGGGCGACGGAGTCGAGCAGCACCCAGCCGCTCGCCGGCCGGGCACGGCCCCGGTGCGGACGGCCGCGGGCCTCCAGTACCGCCGCCGCGCCCCGCAGCGCGGCGAGATACGCCCCGATGAACCGCTCCGCGGGATCGCTTTCACGCTCTGCTTCGGCGAGCCCCCGCCTCGCCTGTGCGTACAAGGAGACCGCCGCGGGTGGTGCCGGCGGGCGCAACGACATCGGCAGGGCGGGCTGCGTGGTGCCCCCCGGCCTCTCGGCTTCGTCGGGGGACACGACCGAAACGGACATGACGACCCTCCTCCTGTACGTGAGCGCCTGCCTGTGCCCGGCGCCGAGGCGCTTCCCCCGCCCCCGCGCCGGGCACCTACCGGTGCGCGCTCACCGAATGTCGAACGTCTGTTCGAACAACTCCAATGTAACCCCGAAGTGCCCCATTCCTCAACCCCGTACCGGGGTGATCGCCGCATGTGGTGCGCGACACGGCATCGGCCACGTGATCTCATAGGCGTATGAGCACCATCGACCGGTCCGGTCATCCCTCGGTGGCCAAGGTCGCGGCCGCGCTCGCCGAGGCGGGCCAGCACGCCGCCGCCGACGGGATCCGGATCCTCCCCGCCGAAGTCCGCACGGCCGCGCAGGCCGCCGAAGCGCTCGGAGTCGAGGTCGGCGCGATCGCGAACAGCCTCGTCTTCCGCGGCCGCACCGGCGACACCGAAACGGCCCTGCTCGTACTGACCTCGGGCGCGCACCGCGCCGACACCGCGCTGCTGGCCTCGCTGACCGGTGCCGACGAGATCGGCAAGGCGGACGCGGAGTTCGTCCGCGCGCACACCGGGCAGCCGATCGGCGGCGTCGCCCCGGTCGGTCACCCGAAGGCGTTGACCACCCTCGTCGACACCGCGCTACGCGCCCACGAGGTCGTCTGGGCCGCCGCCGGGCATCCGAAGTCGGTGTACCCCACGACCTTCGACGGCCTCGTCGCGCTGACCGGGGGCACTCCCGCGGACGTCGCGGGCGACGGGCAGGATGGGCGCCCGTGACCGCGATGTCCTCGGAATGCACCCGTTACGTCCAGCTGTCCGCGGACGAGTTCCGCGCCCGGCTCCCCGAGGCGCTGACCATCTACGTCAACGCCATGCGCTACCCCGAAGGCACGGCGGAGCAACGCGCGCCGATGTGGCTCACGCACGCGCTGCGCGAAGGCTGGCGCTGCATGGCCGCGCTCGACGCGGACGGCGTCCTGCTCGGGCTCGCCTACGGCTACAAGGGCCGCGGCGGCCAGTGGTGGCACGAACAGGTCCGCCACGGCCTGACCCGGCGTGAGGGCCCGGCCGCCGCCGAGCACTGGATGTCCGACTACTTCGAGCTCACCGAGATCCACGTCAGCCCCGAAAGCCAGGGGAAGCGGATCGGCGAGGACCTCCTGCGACGGCTGCTCGACGGCGTGCCCAGCGCCCATGTCCTCCTTTCCACACCGGAAGGCACCAGCCGGGCCTGGAACCTGTACCGGCGGGTCGGTTTCGTCGACGTGCTGCGGGATTACCACTTCGCCGGGGATCCGCGGCCGTTCGCGATCCTCGGCCGGACGTTGCCGCTCTAGGGTTTCGAGTACGCGACCGTGAGCGCGGCGATCAGCACCACCGCGCCGCACCAGCCCACGGCGCCGAGCCGTTCCCCGAGCACGGCCATCGACAGGAGCGCGGCGGTCAACGGTTCGAGCAGGGCGGACAACGCGGCCAGTACGGGATGCGCGCTTTCGAGACCGCGGAAGTACGCGGCGTACGCCAGCGCCGTCGGCACGACGCCGAAGTAGACGACGAGCGCGAGCACGTCGGCCTGAACCGGCACCGCCATCCCGAACCACAGCGCGGCGGGGGCGAGCGCGGCACCGCCGATCAGGCAGCCGAAAGCCGTGGTGGGCAAGGGATCGAGCCCTTCCACACGGGTCGCGGTGACCAGTGTCAGCGCGGCGAACCCGGCTGCCGCGAGCAGGGCGAACAGCACCCCTGCCACGTCGACCTCTTGTCCGGGCGTCCACTGCAGCAGGGCGAGCCCGACGAGGGACCCGGCCACGGACACCGCCGTCCACGCTCCGGGCAGGCGGCGGGTCCTGACGGCCGTCGCGACGGCGAGCAGGACGGGTGCGCTGCCGATGGTGGTCATCGTCGCGACGCTCACGGAACTCAGTGAGACCGCGGCGAAGTAGCTGGTCTGGAAGAGCGCGAACAGGCCGCCGACGGCGAGCAGGCGGCGACGGACCTCAGGGGTGCGGGGGAAGCCGCGGAGGCTCCCGGTGAGCCAGAGATAGCCGGTGGCGATCACGCCGCCGATGAGCAGCCGGTACGCGGCGACGCTCAGTGGATGGAGTCCCGCGCGGGACGCGAGCAGGGATCCGGCGAGGCCGCCGGTCCCCCAGAGGACTCCGGCGAGGACGAGCGCGGCCGACGATCGGGCGCGCGTGGGTACGGCAACGGACATGGGGAAACGCTCCTGCGTCTGTGTCTGTCGGAAAGGACGTCGACGACGCGGGGTGCTTCAGTGCAGCACGGATCGGCCGGGCGGCTGGAACGCCGCGCGGCCGGAGACACCCCGCTCAGGAAGCGGGGGGTGGGGTGACGAGAAAGATCCGGTGCACGCCAGGAACGTATCAAGACCTCGGCACCGGGAGCACGTGAATTGCGGCACGCGGAGGCTTCCTCCGGATGCAATGAACGGTCCTTTCCTTGCAAATTTCGCAAGGAAAGGACCGTTCCTAGCACTTCCGGGAGCGGGCGGCGGGCTCAGTCCAGCGCGGCCAGCATCTCCCGCAGCGTGTCCAGCCCCATCCCGCCGAGCGCCAGCGCCCGCGTGTGGAACTGCTTGATGTCGAACGCGTCGCCCTGCCGCGCGCGGGCCTCGTCGCGGGCGGCGAGCCAGAGGCGTTCGCCGAGCTTGTACGACGGCGCCTGCCCCGGCCAGCCCAGGTAGCGGTCGATCTCGTCGTGCACGTGGGCCGGGTCGGTGACGGTCCGGGTGAGCATGAACTCCAGGCCCAGTTCGGGTGTCCACCGCTCGCCCTCGTCGAAGCCGGTGCCCGCCGGGATCTCCAGTTCCAGGTGCATGCCGATGTCGACGATCACCCGCGCGGCGCGGAACAGCTGCTCGGACAGCATGCCGAACAGTTCACCGTCGTCGGTGAGGAACCCGAGGTCCTCCATCAGCCGCTCGGAGTACAGCGCCCAGCCCTCGGCGTGTCCGGAGGTGAACGCCAGCAGCCGCTGGTACTTGTTCAGCGACTCCGACTGGTCGACCGCGGTCGCGATCTGCAGGTGGTGGCCCGGCGCGCCCTCGTGGTAGACGGTGCTGACCTCGCGCCAGGTGGTGAACTCGTCCCGGCCCTGCGGCAGCGACCACCACATGCGGCCGGGGCGGGAGAAGTCCTCGCTCGGGCCCGTGTAGTACGCGCCGACGGTGCCGCCGGGCGGGGCGATCTTGCACTCCAGCGCCATCACCCGGTCGGAAATGTCGAAGTGCTTGCCCCGCAACGACTTCAGCGCGTTGTCGGACAGGTTCTGCATCCAGGCCTGGAATTCCGCCCGGCCGCGCACGACGTACTTGGGGTCGGCGTCGAGGACGGCGGCCGCCTCGGCGAGGGTCGCGCCGGGTTTGATCCGGCCGGCGACCTCGCGCATCTCCGTCTCGATACGGGTGAACTCGGCCCAACCCCAGGCGTAGGCCTCGTCCAGGTCGAAGGTGGCTCCGGTGAACAACCGCGACCACAGCCGGTAGACCTCGGCGCCGACGGCGTCCTTGACCGGCGCCAGCGGGGCGAGTTCGGCGCGGAGGAAACCGGCGAACTCCGCGTACGCCTCCTGCGCGGCGTGAGCGGCCTGACCGAGTTCGGCGCGGAGCTTGTCGTCGACGTCCTTCGCGCCCGAGGCCAAGGTCTCGAAGAAACCGGTCTCGTCCTTCAGGCCTGCCCACGTTTCGGCCTGTTCGGCGACCTTGCCGACCTGCCGCAACGCCGACACCCGGCCCGCGTCCGCGGCCGCGAGCAGCGAGGTGCGGAGACCGTCGAGCGCTTCGGGCACCCTCGCCATCCGGGCGGCGATCGTCGCCCAGTCCTCCGCGGTGTCGGTGGGCATGTAGTCGAAGACCATGCGCACTTCCTGCACGGGGCTTTCGATCACGTTCAGCACCGCGATGTCGAGACCCGCCTCGTGGATCTCCAGCTGCAACCCGATCCGCTCGGTGAACACCGCCTTGGCCGCGCGCTCGCCGTCGTCGGCGGGTTCGGCCGCTTCGATGTCGGCCAGCGCGCGGGCGGCGATGGCGGCCCTGGCCGCGTGCCCGGCGGGCGAGTAGTCGGTCAGCTGGTCGTCGTACCCGGAGATGCCGTACGTCGTCGCGGCGACCGGGTCGGCCGCGGCGTAGTCGTCGACGTACCGGTCACAGATCTGGTGCACCCTCAGCGCGGTTGAAGCCATGACCGGCACGCTACCGGGACGGCGTGCGACTTCGGTACGGAGTTACGCGCGCGCCGGGACCAGCCCGAGCCTGCTGACCACCTCACGCGTGGCCTTGGACCGGTTGAACGTGTAGAAGTGCAGGTCGGGGACGCCTTCGGCGATGAGCCGCTCGCCCAGTTCGGTCACCGCGTCGATCCCCGCGGCGCGGAAGGCCTTGGGGTCGTCGGCCAGCGGTTCGAGCCGGTCCAGCAGCCGCCGCGGCGCGGGCGCGCCGGACAGCTTGATGGACGTGTGCAGCGTCCGCGGCGTGGTCAGCGGCATGATCCCGGGGATGACCAGTGCCTCGCAGCCGGTGGCCGCCACCCGGTCGCGCAGGCGGAGGAAGTCCTCCGGCTCGAAGAACAGCTGCGCGATCGCGAAATCCGCGCCGGCGCGGAGCTTGCGCACGAGGTACTCGGTGTCGGCTTCGAGGTTCGCCGACCGCGGGTGGCCGTACGGGAAGGCCGAGACGCCGACGCAGAAGTCGCCGAGCGAACGCACCAGCTCGACGAGTTCCTCGGCGTAGTTGAGCCCTTCCGGATGCGGGACCCAGTCGCCGTAGACGTCACCCGGCGGGTCGCCCCGCAACGCGAGGATGTTCCGCACGCCGACGGCGGCGTACCAGCCGATGACGTTGCGCAGTTCCGCGACCGAGTGGTTCACGGCGGTGAGATGCGCCATCGGTACCAGCGTGGTTTCGGTGGCGACGCGGGCGATGCTGCGGATCGTGCCGTCCCGGCTGGAACCGCCGGCGCCGTAGGTGATCGACATGTACGCCGGGTCCAGCGGCTCGAGTTCCCGGATCGATTTCCACAGGACGGCCTCGTCGGCCGCGTCGCGGGGCGGGAAGAACTCGATGGAGAACACGGGTCCATCACCCTGCAACCGCTCGACCACCGAAGTCATTCCGCCATTTTAGGGGGGAATGTCCGCTGGCTGGGAGCCCCCTCTCAGGCTATGGGCGTGCGACTTCAGCCACGTACGAGCGGTTGCCGAGTCGAGCCGGCCTGGGGAGACTCGATGACGAGCACAGGGAGCCGCCATGAGCGCCGAAACCGACACCAGCTGGGATGAGGACGTCCGCGTCGCCGTCTACCGCGCGTTCGCCGAGCACCGGAGGCCGCCGACGGCCCCCGAACTGGCCGACGCCGCCCACGGATCACTCGCGGTGGCGAAACAGGCGCTGCACCGGCTGGCGGAGCGACGGCATCTCGTGCTCGACGAATGCGAGCACGTCGTGCTGGCGCATCCGTTCGCGGCGATCCCGCTGGGGTTCTCCGTGATGGGCGCGCACACGCTGTGGTGGGGCGGCTGCGCGTGGGACGCGTTCGCGATCCCCCATCTGGTCAAGGCCGAACCCGAGGTGCTGGTGTCCACGCGCTGCCGCGGCTGCGGCGAGCCGCACGCCCTGCTGGTGAACGACCGCACCCCGCCGCAGGGTGACCTGGTCGCGCATTTCCTGGTGCCGGTGGCGCGGATGTGGGACGACGTCGTGCACACCTGCGCCAACCAGCGCCTGTTCTGCGGTGAGTCCTGTGTGGACGGATGGCTGGCGGAAACGGGGCAGGACAAGGGTTACGTCATGGACCTCGCGACACTGTGGCGGCTCGCGGCGGGGTGGTACGAGGGCAGACTCGAGCACGGGTACATCCGCCGGGATCCGGCCGCCGCGGCCGCGTACTTCGACCAGGCCGGGCTGAGCGGCCCGTTCTGGAGCTAGACCAGGAAGCGCAGGGCGGCGGTGCAGACCACCCCGCAGAGGATCGCGGCGATCATCGGGACGCGCAGCGCGTAGGTCACCGCGATCGCGGCCAGTCCGGCGCAGAGTGTCCAGTCGACCCCGGACCAGGCCGGACCGGTCACGTCCGTGAGCACGAGTCCGGCCAGCAACGCGGGCGCGAGCAGCGCGATCACGCCCGCGACCCGCGGCGGCAGCGTCCGGTCGCCGAGCAGGACCGGCCCCGCCGCCTTGAACCCGATGCTGACCAGCGCGACGAGGACGATGGCGAGCCAGAGCGTCATCGCCGCGCCCCCAGCCCGACCAGCGCCGCGGCCGAGGCACCGATCAGCGCGAGCCCGACCGGGAGGAACAGCACCAGGACCCCGGCCAGGCAGACGGCGAGCGCCGCGGTCAGGACGGCCTGACGTGAACGCCGCAGCTCGCCGATGAGCAGGACCAGGATGAAGCCGGGGAACACGACGTCGAGGCCGAACCGCGTGACGACGTCGGGTGGCGGCGCGACCAGGACGCCGAGCACCGTGCCGAGCACCCACGCCGGCAGCTGGACGAGCGTGCAGCCGATGAGCTTTTCGCGGTCGAAGCGCCCTCCGCCGAGGTGGGCGGCGACCCACGAACCGTCGACGACAGCCTGGCCTTCCCACGCGCGCCGCAGCCGCCCGCCGCGCAGGTCCGCGGCGACGGCGGCGCCCATCGGCAGGAACCGGGCGTTGATCAGGGCCGCCGCGCCGACCGCGACGGCGAGGTTCCCGCCGCCCGCGAGCGCGGTGGCCATCGCGAACTGGGCCGAGCCGGAGAAGACGAGGATCGACGCGGCGATCGGGGCCGCGATCCCCCAGCCCAGCGTTTGGCTGTACGCGCCGAAGGTGACACCGAGAACGAAGGTCGCGACACCCAGCCCGAGCCCGATGCGGGCACCGGCCAGATAGTTCCGCCGGAGCGTTGTCATATCCCCGACTCTAACAAGCTAAACTACCTTTTGACCATTAGGAGAATCATGGACGGCCACTGGGACGGGTACGACAGCATCGGCGGAAGCGTGCCGTTGGACCTGGTCAACACCGTTTCCTGGCGGCGCGATCCGGCCAGGCGGGAAGACCGGCTTTCGTCTCCGGAACGGCTGTCCGAGTGGGTCGTCCTGGTCGGCGCGGGCACCGAACGGCTGGAGATCTCCGAAGCCGTCCTGGAGACGGTCAAGGCCTTCCGCGAGACGCTGTATCGCGTGCTCGTGTCGGATCCACCGGACACCACACCGCTGCGGAAACCCCTGCTCGCGGCGTATCGGCACGCCGAGCTCGCGCCGTCCCCGCCGTTGCGGTGGACGGTGGCGCTGACCGACGGCACCGCGTTGCCGCACTTCCTCGCGCTGGAGGCCGAGGAACTGCTTCGATCCGGTGATCTGGAACGGATCCGCGAATGCGAGGGCCCTGGGTGCGGCTGGATCTTCACCGACCACACGCGCAACCGGTCACGTCGCTGGTGCAGTTCGGCGGACTGCGGCAACCGGGCGCGGGCGAAGCGGCACTACGAAAAGACCCGCGGCTGACGTCTCGTTCGCCACATTCGAAGGCACCCGACTGGGTCACGGGGACGCGCTTCCCGGAGGATGTGCTCATGGACACGTCCGCCTACGACGCCGATCTGCCCGCCCACGTCGAGCGGGCGCTGGCCGGGTTCCTCGAGCGAGCCGGTGCCGAGATCCGCCGGACCGAACCGGTCGTCGGGGTCGGGATCGACGCGCTGGCCGGGTTCGTCCTCGGCGGCGGCAAACGCCTGCGCCCGACGTTCGCCTGGTGGGGCTGGCGCGGCGCGGGCGGCGATCCGGCGGGGCCGGACGTCGAAGGTGTGCTGCAGGCGGTGGCGAGCCTGGAGCTGATCCAGGCGTGCGCGCTGATCCACGACGACCTCATCGATTCCTCCGACTCGCGCCGCGGTTCACCGACCGTGCACATCGCGGGCGCGAAACTCCACGCCGACAGCGGCTGGCTGGGTTCGCCGAGCACGTTCGGGCTCGCGACCGCCGTCCTGGTCGGCGACCTCGCGCTGGCCTGGGCCGACGACATGTTCGGCGAGGCCCCGCTCCCGCCCGCGGCCCTCGCGGCGGCGCGGCCGGCGTGGCGCGCGATGCGGACCGAGGTGCTCGCCGGCCAGTACCTCGACGTCCGCACCCAGGCGACCGGCGACGCCTCCCCCGAGGCGGCGCTGCACATCTGCAAGCTCAAGACGGCCGCGTACACCGTCCAGCGGCCGCTGCACCTCGGTGCAGCGCTCGGCGGCGCCGACGACGCCCTGATCGCGACGCTGCGCGAGTTCGGCGACGAGGTCGGCGTGGCGTTCCAGCTGCGGGACGACCTGCTCGGGGTGTTCGGCGACCCGTCGGTCACCGGCAAGCCCGCGGGCGACGACCTGCGAGAGGGCAAGCGGACGCTGCTGGTCGCGCTGGGTCTCCAGCGCGCGGCCGAGCAGGGCAAGGACGCGGCGGCGAAGGTCATCTCCGACGCCATCGGCGACGCCCACCTGTCCGAAGACGCCGTCGAGACCGTGCGCCAGGCGCTGCAAGACGTCGGCGCCGTCGACGCGGTGGAACGCCGCATCGACGAGCTCACCGACTCCGCGATGGCGACGCTGGACCGCGCTCACCTGGCCGAACCCGCTCCCGCCGCGCTGACCGGGCTGGTCGTCAAGGCGACCCAGCGGACGTACTGATGCGCACCGTCACCGGTCCGAGTGACCACGTGGTGGTGATCGGTGGCGGGCTCGCCGGGCTGTCGGCGGCGCTGCACCTGCTCGGCGCCGGCCGCCGGGTGACCCTGCTGGAACAGGACAAGAGCCCGGGAGGCCGGGCCGGTCAGGCGGATTTCGGCGGCAACACCGTCGACACCGGCGCCAGCGTGCTGACCATGCCGGAGCTGCTCGACGAGGCCTTTTCCGCGGTCGGTGAATCCCTGGCGGACAACCTCACGCTGACCAGGCTCGACCCGGCCTATCGCGCGAGGTTCGCGGACGGCAGCACGATCGCCGTGCACACCGAGGCGGCGGCGATGGAGGCCGAGATCCGCGCGGCCGCGGGCCCGGCCGAAGCCGACGGCTACCGCAGGCTCCGCCGCTGGCTGACCGAGCTGTACGCGGTCCAGAAGGACCACTTCATCGGCGCGAACTTCGATTCCCCGCTCGATCTCGTCCGCCCGGAACTGGCGAAATTGGCCGCGCTGGGCGGTTTCGGCAGGCTCGGCCCGAAGATCGGCCGGTTCCTGCGCGACGACCGGGTGCGCCGCCTGTTCTCCTTCCAGGCGCTCTACGCGGGCCTCGATCCGGCGCGCGCGATCGGCGCGTACGGCGTCATCTCCTATATGGACACCGTCGGCGGGGTCTACTACCCGTCGGGCGGGATGGGCGAAATCGCGCGGGCCATGGCGAACGCGGCCGAACGCGCCGGCGCGGAACTGCGCTTCGGCACCGAAGCCGCTTGGCTGGAAAGGGTTTCCTCGCGGGTGCGCGCGGTGCGGACCCGAACCGGTGAGCGGATCCCTTGCGACACAGTGGTTCTGGCCACCGAACTCGGCACCGCGTACCGGCTGCTCGGCGCCCGCCCCCGGCGGCCGCTGCCGCTGCGGTACTCGCCGTCGGCCGTCGTCCTGCACGGGCACGCACCGGAGTCCTGGCCGGATCTGGGCCACCACACCATCTTCTTCGGCCACGCCTGGGAGAAGACGTTCTCGGAGATCATCCGCGAGGGCAAGCTGATGAGCGACCCGTCGCTGCTGGTGACCCGGCCGACCGCGACCGAACCGGGCCTCTCCCCCGGCGGCGGCCAGGTGATCTCGGTGCTGGCTCCGGCGCCGAACCTGCGCCGCGGCAAAATCGACTGGCGCCGGGTCGGGCCCGCCTATCGCGCGGAACTGGTGCGCACGCTGGAAAAGCGCGGACTCACCGGATTCGCGGACGGCTTCACCGTCGACGAGACGATCACCCCGGAGGGTTGGGCGGAGCGCGGGCTCACCGCGGGAACGCCGTTCTCGCTCGCGCACACCTTCGCCCAGACCGGCCCGTTCCGGCCGGGAAACCTCATGCGAGCGGCGGAGAACGTCGTACTGGCCGGCTGCGGGACCACACCGGGCGTCGGAATCCCGCCGGTGGTGATCTCCGGCAGGCTCGCGGCGGGAAGGGTCACCGGCCGATGAACGAACTCGACGCCGCCGGGATCACCGAGCCGTCGTTGCGGGCCGCGTACACCGAATGCCGCCGCGTCAACGCGCACTACGGCCGCACGTTCTTCCTCGCGACCCGGCTGCTGCCGTCGCGGACGCGTCCGTTCGCGCACGCGCTGTACGGCTTCGCGCGGATGGCGGACGAAGTGGTCGACAACCCCGCTCCCGGTATCGATCCCGCGGTCGCGCTGGACGAGGTCGCCGTCATGGTCGCTCGGATCTTCGACGGGGAAACACCCGCCGATCCGGTGCTGACCGCGCTCGCCGACACCGTGCGGCGCCACGGCCTGGACCGCGAGCTGTTCGACGCGTTCTTGAGGTCCATGGCGATGGACCTCAAGATCACCGAGTACGCGACCTATGCCGATCTCCGGGAGTACATCCACGGTTCGGCCGAGGTGATCGGCCTGCAGATGCTGCCCGTCTTCGGCACCGTCGTCCCGGTCGCCGAAGCCGTCCCTGGCGCCGCCGCGCTGGGGGAAGCGTTCCAGCTGACCAACTTCCTGCGCGATGTCGGCGAAGACCTCGACCGGGGAAGGCTGTACCTGCCGACCGAGGAGCTGGCCGCGTTCGGCGTCGACCGCGAACTGCTCGAATGGTCCCGCGCCCGCGGGCTGCCCGACCGGCGGGTGCGGCGCGCGCTCGCCGTCGCGGTGGCGCGGAACCGGGCGGTGTACCGCCGCGCCGAAGCGGGCATCCCGTTGCTGCGCCCGGAATCCCGCGACTGCGTGCGGACCGCGCTCGTGCTCTACGAAGGCATTCTCGACGAAATCGCGGCGCTGGGTTACGACGTGCTGAACACTCGCGCGGTCGTCCCGCGCCGTCGACGCCTGGGAATGGCGATGCCGAGGATGCTGGCGAGCGCGTGGAGCAACTCCAGGCTTAGGCTGCGAACATGACCTCTGCCGCGAACAAGAAGATCAGGATCGGCGTCCAGTTGCAGCCGCAGCACGCCGAGTACAAGGCGATCCGCCGGGCCGCTTCGGAGGCCGAAGACCTCGGCGTGGACATCGTCTTCAACTGGGACCATTTCTACCCGCTCTACGGTGAGCCCGAAGGTCTGCACTACGAGTGCTGGACCATGCTGGGCGCGTGGGCGGAGTCCACGTCGCGGGTCGAGATCGGCGCGCTGGTGACGTGCAACAGCTACCGCAACCCCGAACTGCTGGCCGACATGGCCCGCACCGTCGACAACATCTCCGACGGACGGCTGATCCTCGGCATCGGCTCCGGCTGGTTCGAGAAGGACTACGACGAGTACGGCTACGAGTTCGGCACCGCGGGCGGGCGGCTCGACAACCTCGCCGAGGCGCTCCCGCGGATCGAGAGCAGGCTGGGCAAGCTGAACCCGCAGCCGGTCCGGGACATCCCGGTGCTGATCGGTGGCGGCGGCGAGAAGAAGACCCTCCGCCTGGTCGCGAAGCACGCCGACATCTGGCACGGCTTCGGCGACCCGGAGGTCGTGGAGCGCAAGGTCAAGATCCTCGACCAGCACTGCGCCGACGTCGGCCGGGACCCGAAGGAGATCGAGCGTTCGGTCGCCGTCGAAGGCGAGCCCGAGGAGCTGGGCCCGAAGCTGCTGGAGCTGGGTGTCTCGCTGTTCACCGTGGCGACCGGCGGACCGGACTACAACCTGGACAAGCTGCGGTCCTGGATCGCGTGGCGGGACAAGCAGCAGTCCTGACCTCTCACCCACGCTATGAAAGGTCCTTTCCTTGCGAAATTTGCAAGGAAAGGACCTTTCATAGCGTTCGGGACCGATCGCGACGGTGAGCCGCGACCCTCTCCCGGGTGGCGCACCGCGTCGAGCAGTACCGCCGCGGACTCCCCCCGCCCAAGTGCACGAACGGTTTCCCGCAGCCCGAAGCCGCACACAACCCTCCCGGCGGCGCCTGACGGTCCGCCAGCAGCACCGCCAGCGCCAGCGCGGACGACGTCACCAGCCACGCGCCCCACGGCCCGTCGTCGTCGGCGTCCACGTGGAGGTGCCAGCCGAACCCGTCGGCGTGATCGGTCAGCCGCGGCGGATGCGCGTAACGGGCCAGCAGCCGGTTCAGCACCTCTGCCGCCTCCCCGGCATCCCGCGCCGCGAACACTTCCCGCAGTTCGGCGGCCGCCTCCCGCAACGAGGCCATATCCGACGGCACCAGCTCGACCGAGGTTTCGCCGTGCGCTTCCAGGACGGAACGGACGTCCAAAGCCGACGGTTCCGGCGCCAGCAGCACCGTCAGCAGATCCACCGCCCGTTGCGCCGCCGCCCTGGCCGAACGGCCCGGCAGGAAATCCCGCTGCGCTGAAGTCATATCCCACTGTAACGTCTCAATAATGAGAGGCCGTTACAGACTCGCCGCCTATCTGACCGGCGCGACGATCGCCAGGACCGGCGACGAGCTGTCCGGACCGGCGTTGCTGCTGCTCGGCATCGGTGTCGACGGTTCGGCCGCCACCGGGTCCGCGCTGCTCGCGGGCCTGACGATCTCCGCGGCGGCGGGCGGGCCACTGCTCGGCGCTCTACTCGACCGCAGTCCCAGACCAGGCCGCTTGCTGGCGTGGGCGCTGCTCGCCTACGCGGCCGGGCTTGGCGCGGTGCTCGCGCTGGTCGAAACCCCCGCGGCGATCGCGGTGGCCGTCGTGGCCGGGCTGCTCAACCCCGCCTTGGCCGGCGGATGGACGGCTCAGCTGCCGAATGTCCGCGGCACGACACCGCTGGCGAGGGCGAGCACGCTGGACGCGATGACGTTCACCGCCGCGAGCCTCGCCGGGCCGGGCCTCACCGGCCTCGTGGCCGCGTACGCCGGAGCACCGGCGGCGGTCGCGGTCGCGATCACGCTGGTCGCCGCGGCCTCCCCCGCCGCGTGGTCGCTTCCCCCGGTCGCGGCGAAGCCCGCGACACCGGTCCGCCGTCAACTCGCCGACGGATTCGCGGTCCTCTTCCGCAACCGCGCCCTGCTGCGAGCCACCGCGACCTCCACGGTGTCCTTCGTCGGCATCGGGGTCGCCATCGTCTGCTATCCGCTGCTCGGCGCCCAACGGCTGGGGAATCCGGGCTTCGGCGCGTTGCTGCTCACCGTGCTGGCCGCCGCGTCACTGGTCGCGAACGCGGTGCTGGCCCGCAGGCCACCGCCGCCGGACCGCACCGTGCTCGCCAGCACCGTCCTGCTGGGCGCGAGCTTCCTGCTCGCGGCGTCGGGGCACGACGTGGTGACCCTGCTGGCCGCCGCCGTGCTCGCCGGATTCGCCGAAGGGCCGCAACTTTCGGCGCTTTTCGCCATCCGGCATCGCGAAGCGCCCGCGCGAGTGCGGGCTCAGGTTTTCACGACGGCGGCGAGCGTGAAGATCACCGGACTCGCGGCGGGTGCCGCGCTCGCGGGACCGCTGAGCGCACTCTCCGTAACCACCGCGCTGAGTGCCGCCGCGGGGTGCCAGCTCCTCGCGGCCGTGACGTATGTGCTGGTCAGGACTAGAAAGCCATCGCCTGCGCGCGTCGCTTGACCTCGGTGCCGTGGCTGGTGCGGAGCGCGTTGACCGGGGTGGAACCAGGCAGGGTCTCGTCCGCGGCGAAGAGCCAGCGCAGCATCTCCGTCCGGCTGAAACCCGAGTCCGCGAGCACGGTGATGGTGCCCGCCAAGCCCTTGACCACGCCGTCCTTCACCAGGAACGCGACCGGGACGTACAGCTCGCCCTTGCGCCGGACGGCGATCAGATGGCCGTCACGCAGCATCTGGCGGACCTTGTTGGCCGAAACGTTCAACGCGGTCGCGACCTCCGGCAGCGGGAGAACGGCCACATCTGCGTCAAGAACGTCGTCGGCGACGGGAATACCACTCACAGGTGACACTGTGCCACATTCCGTCTCCCGCTCCGTTAGTACGCATGGGTGACGACCCGGACCATGACGGAAAGTACCCGCCCGGTCACGTATACCGCCGATTCGACGAAATGGCGGGAATCGTGATCCTCGGCGTGCCAGGTCCCGTACACCAGAACATGGGTACTTCCGTACGATCCATAGCCGTGACACGCACGGACCCCACGCTGGTGGGCACTCTGCTCGAGGGCCGCTATCGGGTGGACAAGCTGCTCGCACGCGGTGGGATGTCGTCGGTGTACCGCGGCGTCGACACCCGCCTGGACCGCCAGGTCGCCATCAAGATCATGGACCCGCGGTTCGCCGACGACCGGTCGTTCGTCGAGCGTTTCGAGCGGGAGGCCAGGTCAGCGGCCCGGCTGCATCATCCACACGTGGTGGCGGTGCACGACCAGGGTTTCGACACCCCCGGCGGCGAGGAGTCCGGCCGCGCGTTCCTGGTCATGGAACTCGTCGACGGCGGGACCCTGCGTGAACTGCTCGCCGAACGCGGCCCGCTGGACATCGCGCTCGCGCTGAGCATCACCGAACCGGTGCTCTCCGCGCTGGCCGCGGCCCACGCCGCCGGCCTGGTGCACCGCGACGTCAAACCGGAGAACGTGCTCATCGGCCGCGGCGGCACGGCGCTGTCGGGCGGCGTGGTCAAGGTGGCCGACTTCGGCCTGGTCCGCGCGATCGCCAGCGCGGGCACAACGAGTTCGAGCGTCATCCTCGGCACCGTCGCCTATGTCTCGCCCGAACAGGTCGCGACCGGCGCGACCACCTCGCGCGGCGACGTCTACTCGGCCGGGATCCTGCTGTACGAAATGCTCACCGGACGCCCGCCGTACACCGGCGACACCGCGCTCTCCGTGGCGTACCGGCACGTCAACGACGACGTCCCGCGCCCGAGCGAGCTGCGGCCCGGCATCCCGCCGCAGCTGGACGAGCTGATCCTGCGCGCCACACGCCGCGACCCCGAGCAGCGTCCGGCCGACGCCGCGGCGTTCCTCGCCGAGCTGCACCATCTGCGCACCGTCCTGGGTGTCCCCGCCGTCCCGGTGCCCGTTCCGCTGCCCGCGGACGCCGACCGGGAGACCGACGCCGAACGCACCACGCCCGGTATCCCCGCCGTCCCGGCGGCGAACCCGGCCCTGGCGACGACGGTGCTGGCCCCGGTCGCCGAGGCGACCATGCCGGTCACCGGCCCGCGGGGAACGCAGGCACTGCACCGGGAGCCGCAGATTCCCGTCGCCCAGCCGCCCCGTACACCTCCTCCCCGGCCCAAGCCTGCCGCCGGCGACGAGCAGCCGGGGTCGCGCAAGCGGCTCTACGTCATGATCACGGCCGCGGTGCTGGTCCTGGGCGGCCTGATCGGCGCGTTCGCCTTCATCCTCAACGACACCGGGCCGAACTCGTCGTCGGTGCCGAAACTGGCGGGGATGAACCAGGCCGCCGCCGGTGACGCGCTCCGCTCGGCGAAGCTGACCCCTGCCTACACCGAGGAGTACAGCGACACCGCGGCCCAGCACACGGTGATCCGGACCGACCCTGGCGAGGGCACGTCGCTCGCGCCGGGCTCCACGGTCAACGTCGTGCTGTCGAAGGGCCGCCCGATCGTGCCGGACATCCAGGCCGGGACGAGCCCGCAGGACGCGGAGACGTCGATCAAGGCCGCGCAGCTGACCCCGGTCCGCGGCGAGCAGGAGTACAGCGACGTCGCCAAGAACAAGGTGGTCCGCGTCGACCCGAGCCCAGGTTCGCAGCTGAACATCGGCGGGCAGGTCACGATCATCCTGTCGAAGGGTCCCGAACCGCTGCCGCCGGTCCCGGACGTCACCGGGCAGAGCAAGGACGCCGCGTTCCAGATCCTGCAGCAGGCGGGCTTCCAGCCGTTCCAGGCAGGCGAGGAGTTCTCCGACCAGTTCGCCGCGGGTCAGGTGATCCGCACCGACCCGAAGGGCGGCGGCAAGGCGAGCAACCGCCGCATCGGGGTGTTCGTTTCGAACGCCGTCGAAGTACCGAACGTGACGTTCAAGCGAATGGAGGAGGCGTTCCAGATCCTCCGACAGGCGGGACTGGAGCCCGACCGTCAGGGTCGCGGAAACGGCAACGGTAACGGCGGCGGAAACGGTGGTTTCGACTTCGTCCTGGAGCAGGATCCGAAACCGGGCACCAAGGTGCCGAAGGGCACGAAAGTGAAGCTCAAGGGCTTCGGATGACGCGAAAGGTGCGGTGAAACCGTTCAGTACCGGCGTGGTCATCGGATACCGTGAAGCGCATGGTGGTCGTTGACGGCGTGAGCGGCAGGTCGGACAGGTTCACCCCGCGTTCTGCCGCGCCCGGTCCACGATGAGCTTCTTCACGGACGCTCCGCGCAACCGCCCCCTGTTCCCGGTGCCGGAACAGGAACTGTTCGGCTACAACGGCCGCCCCTGGGTGGAGCCGCCGCACGAGTACATCGTCCCGGCGATCCTGCCCTGGTCGATGCCGCTGGGGCGCGCCGAGCGGACCATCGTGGCGCTGCGCGGTATCGAGGTGTGGCCGGAGTCCGTGTCGTTCCAGCTGTCGGTGTACTCGCGTGATCTGCTGCTGGACGAACCCGGCGAAGGCCTGATCGACCATCGCCGGGTCCCGGACTACAACGCGCTGCTGGTCGGAGTGCTCTTCCCCGACGGCAGGCGCGCCAGTTCGGAGACCATCTCCGTGCCATCGGCCACCAAACCGGACCAGCCGGTGCTGCGCGCGCAGGGGCTGGGCGGTTCGGCGTTCCACGTCGACCACGAGATCTTCCTGTGGCCGCTGCCGCCCGACGGGCCGCTGGAGCTCATCGTCCAGTGGCTCGACCGCGGCATCGACGAGACGCACACCTCGTTCGACGGCACCGCGATCCGCGACGCCGCCAAGGAGGCGGGCGAGATCTGGCCCGGCCTGCCCGCGCGGGAGGCGCACGGTCTGCCGGTCCGCCGGGTCGGGGCGCAGGCGATGATCACCCCTGCCTGGCCCCGCGAATCGCAGGCCCCGCCTCCCTTGCCCCAGCCGTCCGCGCCGCGCGCCGAGGCTCCCGCCCAGCCGCGGCGTGGTGCGCCCCTGCCGACCCGCCTCCCCCGCCGGGCCCGCTGACCCGCAACTCGCGTGCTTCTGGCCGTAACTCGCGTGATTGAAGCCGTAACTCATGAGTTACGCCTCCAATCACGCGAGTCACGCCTTCAATCACGTGAGTTACGAGTTCAGCGGAAGGCTTCGACGTTCGCCACCGCCCACTCCGCATAGGTGACGCCGGGCCGTCCGGTGAGTTCCTGCACTACCCCAGTCGGCTTGTCGGGGTTTTCGGTGAAGTACGCGAAGCCGTCGAGGAGCCATTCCGCGATCTCCGCCGGGATCCCGGCGGCCGCCCACTGCTTGTTCGCCTCTTCCCGGGTCAGCTCCTCGAAGACCACCTCCTCGCCGAGCGCGGCCGAGATGGCGGCGACCTGTTCGCGCTGGCTGATCGCCGTCGGCCCGCTCAGCGTGTGCTTCTTGCCGACGTGTCCGTCGGTCAGGATGACGTGCGCCGCGACGGCGGCGATGTCCGCGAGGTCGATCGGGGTCATCCGCGCCTCGGGGTAGGCCTCGCGGACCACGCGCTCGGCCTTGATCGTCTCCGCCCAGCCGAGGGTGTTGTTCATGAACGCGCCCGGCCGCAGGAACGTCCAGTCGAAGCCCGCCTCCCGGACGGCCTTCTCGATGATCGCGTAGTCCACGCCGCTCGAGTTCTCCGCCGGGTCGTCGGCGTTGCTGCCCGACAGCGCCACCACCCGGCGCACTCCGGCCTCCTTCGCCAGCTTCACGAAGTCGTCCACCTTGGCCGCGAGCGGCGCCAGGTACACGGTTTCGATGCCTTTCAGGGCTTCCGGCAAGGTCTCCGGCTTGCCCAGGAACCCCTTGGCGACCTCCACCTGCCCAGGCAACGCCGCCTTCGCCGGGTTGACGGTCAGTGCCCGCACCGGCGCACCGGCCTCCACCAGCCCGTCGACGAGCAGCCTGCCGACGCTTCCGGTCGCACCGGTCACCAGGATCGTCACGATTCCCCACTCCTTTTCGTACGCCCTACGGGATACCCTTAACCGTACCGCATACGAGAATGTAGAATCCAGCTTCACGGCCGAGTGGAGTGTGGATGGACTTCGAGCGCAGCCTCGAACTGTTGTGGCGTGACCGCGGCGAAGCCCGGCAGCCGACCAGGGGGCGGAAGCCGAAACTGACCCTCGACCAGGTGATCGCCACCGCCGTCGCGCTCGCCGACGGCGCGGGCGAGGCGACCGTGTCGATGAGCCGGATCGCCAAGGAACTCGGCGCCGGCACGATGACGCTCTACACCTACGTCCCCGGCAAGACGGAACTGCTCGACCTCATGGTGGACTCGGTGCTCGCCGAACGAGGCCTTCCCGGCCCCGGCGACCCGCGGCCGGACGGCTGGCGCGAGCAGGTGCGGCTCTACGCCGAGCGCACCCTGGCCGTGTTCCGCGCGCATCCGTGGCTGCGCTCGACGTCGATGGTGCGGCCGGTGCTCGGCCCGGGGCTGATGGCGGGCCAGGAGTACCTGATCGCGGCGGTGTCGGACATCGGGCTGGAGCCGCGCAAGGCGGCCGCGGCCGCGAACAGCATCGAGATCTACGTGCAGGCCAACGCGACGCTGTTCGCCGAGACCGCGCTGGTCGAACAGGAGACCGGTGAGTCGACCGACGCCTGGTGGGGGCAGCGGTCGGTGTTCTGGGAGAAGTACTTCGACGTGGAACGCCATCCGGCGATGACGCGGATCTGGGAAAGCGGCGGTTACGACGCGGACACCTGCGAGGCCGCCGACGAGACCTTCGCGTTCGGCCTGGAACGCCTGCTGGACGGCATCGAGGCCCTCGTCACCCGCTGACCCCCACCGCGTTTCGTCCTCTGAAAGCGGTAGTTCGCACGACCAACCACCGCATTCGGAGGACGAAACGCGTCAGGAGACGGTCGGCAGATCGGGGGCCGAGACGTCGAAGACCTTGCCTTCGCGCGTGAGCAGCGCGGCCAGGACCTTCGCCTTGCGTTCGGTGTCGGCCGAGGTCCCCCACCGCACGGTCTTCCCGTCGGCCAGCGCGAACTCGACACTTCCGGGGGTCTTCGCCGTCGCGGTGGTCACCTGCTTGAGCAGCTGCTGCGGGATCACCCCGAGGACGCCGGTGACCGCGCGGGTCACCGGGTCGTCGGCCGACACCGACGGCAGCTTCAGCTCGGGCAGCCCGGCGGGCCGCTCCTTGACGGTCTTGAACACCACTCCCCCGCCGTCGACGAGGTGCACGCCGTCGCCGCCGGGCCCGCTGTCGAAGAACGCGATCGCGGTCCGTTCGGTCACGGTGATCTCGAGGGTACTCGGCCAGGACCGCGAGACGTCGACGGTCGCGATACCGGGCATCTGCGCCACCCGGTCGCGGATGTCGTCGGTGTCCAGGCGCAGCATCGGCTTCTGGTCCGGCACCGCCGCCGCGGCACGGACCTGGTCCGCCGGCACCGAACTCGCCCCGACGACATCGACCTGCTGCACGCCCAGCATCGAGCTGAACCACAGCAGGTACACGAGGGCGACGACGGTCAGCACCGACAGCAGCGCGACCCAGCGGCGCCGCATCTCCTTGTGCCTGGCCGGCCGGGCGGTGCGGCGGCGGTCGTACACGGACCGCCTGCCGCGCCGGGCCTTCGCGCGTTGCGCGCTGCTCGGACGCCGACCGGGTTCGGCCGGGCGGCGGCGTTCCCCGGTCTGTGTCATGGCTGATCGCCGGCCGATGTCATGGCTACCCCGCCCGCCGGTCCAGTTCGGCCAGGATCTCCGGGCCGAGCTGCGTGACGTCGCCGGCGCCCATGGTCACCAGCAGGTCGCCGGGCTTGACCAGATCCGCCGCGAGCTTCGCCGCGACGTCGAACGCGGGCTGGTAGTGCACCGGGACACCGGAGATCTGGTCGGCGATGAGCGCGCCGCTGACACCCGGCTCCGGCTTCTCTCGCGCCCCGAAGACGTCCAGCACGACGACCTCGTCGGCCAGCGACAGCGCGGCCGCGAACTCCTTCGAGAAAGTCTTCGTGCGCGAGTACAGATGCGGCTGGAAGACCACGATGACCCGGCCCGAACCCGCGGCCGTCCGCACCGCGCGCAGCTGCGCGTCCACCTCGGTCGGGTGGTGCGCGTAGTCGTCGTACACGCGGACATCGCCCGAGCGGCCCTTGAACTCGAACCGCCGCCGGACGCCGCCGAACGCGGCGAGCCCTTCGGCGAGTCCTTCGACCGGCGCGCCGAGTTCGATCCCGGCCAGCAGCGCGGCGATCGCGTTCAGCGCCATGTGCTCGCCCGGTACCGCGACCCGCAGGACGATTTCCTCGCCCCGCAACGAGATCCGGACGACGCCGCCGTCCGGAGCGGGCGCGAAGTCCAGGATCTTGGCGTCGTCGGCGCCGGTGACCGAACGCCCGTAGCGACGGACACGGATGCCCTGCGCCGACGCCCGCGCGCCCAGCTCCGAGGCGCCCTCGTCGTCACCGCAGACGATGAGCAGCCCGCCCGGCACGATCCGGCCGAGGAAGTCGGTGAACACCGAGACGTACGCCTCGGCCGTGCCGTGGTGGTCCAGGTGGTCCGGCTCGACATTGGTCACCACGGCGACCGACGGCGAGTAGGCCAGGAACGACCCGTCACTCTCGTCGGCCTCGGCGACGAAGATCCCGCCCTCGCCGTGGTGCGCGTTGGCGCCCGACTCGTTGAGGTCGCCGCCGATGGCGAACGACGGGTCGAGACGGCACTGCTGCAACGCGACGGTCAGCATCGACGTCGTCGACGTCTTGCCGTGCGTCCCGGCGATGCAGGCGACGCGGTGGTCTTCCATCAGCCCGGCCAGCGCCTCGGCGCGGTGCAGCACGGTGATCCCGCGTTCCCGCGCGGCCACCAGTTCCGGGTTGTCGTCCTTGATCGCGGTCGACACGATCACCGAGGACGGGCCTTCGGGGAACGCGTCGAGGTTCTCGGCGCGCTGGCCGACGGCGATCTCGGCACCCTGGGCACGCAGCGAAAGGAACGCGCGTGACTCCTTCGCGTCGGATCCGGAGACCTGGGCACCGCGGGCCAGCAGGATCCGCGCGATGCCGCTCATCCCGGCGCCGCCGATCCCGACCAGGTGGGCACGCGTGAGCGTGTCGGGAAGTTGATCAGGCACCTGCGGCCTCCAGCACGATCTTGGCAAGGGTCTCGTCGGCCTCTCGGTGGCCGAGGCCGACCGCGGCCGCACTCATCTTCGCGATCCTGTCGGCGTCGGACACCAGCGGGATCACCAGCTCCGCGACCTTGGCGGGGGTGAGGTCGGCGTCGTCGACCATCAGCCCGGCGCCGGCTTCGACCGCGGGCCGGGCGTTGACCGCCTGTTCGCCGTTGCCGTAGGGCAGCGGGACGAACACCGCGGGCAGGCCGACGGCGGACACCTCGGCGACGGTCATCGCGCCGGAGCGGCACAGCACCGCGTCGGCGGCGGCATAGGCCAGGTCCATCCGTTCCAGGTACGACACCGGGACGTACGCGGGCCGCCCGGGGAACTCCTGGACGACCAGCGTGTTCTTCGGCCCGTGGGCGTGCAGGACACCGACGCCGGCGTCCGCGAACTCCTTGGCGGCACCCGAAACGGCGCCGTTGATCGACACCGCGCCCTGCGAGCCGCCGAAGACCAGGAGCGTCGGCGCGTCGGGGTCGAGCCCGAAGTGCTCACGGGCTTCGGCGCGCAGCGCGGCCCTGTCGAGCGAGGTGATGGAGCGCCGCAGCGGGATGCCGATGACCTCGGCCTTCGCCAGCGGGGTCCCCGGGACGGCGACGGCGACGCGGACGGCGAACCGCGCGCCGACCTTGTTCGCCAGGCCCGGCTTCTCGTTGGCCTCGTGCACCACGATCGGCGTGCGGCCGCGCGCGGCGAGATACGCCGGGAGCGCGACGTACCCGCCGAAGCCGACGACGACGTCCGCGCCGACCCGGTCCAGGACCTCACGGGTGCGCTTGACCGCGTCGCGGACCTTCAGCGGCATCTTCAGCAGTTCGGGTGTCGGTTTGCGGGGCATCGGCACCGGCGGGATCAGCTCCAGCGGGTACCCCCGCGCCGGGACGAGCTTGTTCTCCAGCCCGCGCTCGGTTCCGAGCGCGATCACCTTCGCGTCGGGACGCAGGCGCATCACCGCGTCGGCGAGGGCGAGTGCCGGTTCGATATGCCCTGCGGTACCACCGCCGGCGACCACGACCACCGGTGCCTTGCCGGCGACCTCGCCTGCGGCGCCACCTCTGACGGGGTTGTTCACCTATGACCTCTCCAGTTTGCGGTACCTCGTTTCGCGGTACCGCGGTTCGCCGCCGTTCGCGCGGCCGTCCTCCTGCCGGGTTCCCGTACCGACCGGCGCCGCTCCTGTGCGGGCGAAGGCCTCGCCGTCCTCGGCGCGGGCCTCGCCGCCTTGGCGGTGCCTCCCCTGGCCGCGGCGCCCTTCCGTTTGGCGGGCGGGCGGTACGGCTCGGGCGCGGGAAGCCTCAGCAGGCGTCCGAATTTACCCGGCCCCTGCGAACGCAGTGCGGCCACCGCCTCCGGTTCGTGCCGGGCGGCGTTGGCGAGGATCCCCATGATGAGCATGGTGATCACCAGCGACGTGCCGCCGTAGGAGATCAACGGCAGCGTGACGCCGGTGACCGGCAGCAGGCCGACCACGTAGCCGATGTTGATCCCCGCCTGCGCGACCAGGAAGACGGTCAGCGTGCCGGACACGATACGGATCCACGGGTCGAGGTTGCGGGTGGCGATCCGCAGGCCGACGACGGCGACCCCGGCGAACAGCCCGAGCACCACCACGCAGCCGATGAAGCCGAGTTCCTCGCCGATCAGGGCGAAGATGAAGTCGTTCTGCACGTTCGGCAGGTAGCCCCAGTTGGACTGGCCCTGGCCGAGGCCCTTGCCGAACATCCCGCCGTCGGCGAGCGCGAGTTTCGCCTGGTTGGCCTGGAAGCCGTCCGCGCTGGTGTCCGGGTCGCCCGAGACGAACGACATGACCCGCGCCAGCCGGTACGGGGCGATGATCGCCAGCACCAGGATCCCGGCGAGGCCACCCGCGAGGATGACGCCGAACAGTCGTTTCGGCGCGCCCGCGAACCACAGCAGGGCCATCAGCACGACCGCGAGGGTGATCGTGCCGCCGAGGTCGGGCTGCATCATGACCAGCGCGAACATCAGCAGCGCGATCGGCACGACCGGGACGAGCAGATGCCGCCACTGGTTGATGATGTTGTACTTGATCACCAGGATGTGCGCGCCCCAGAAGGCCAGCGCGACCTTCGCCGCCTCGACCGGCTGGAAGGCGAACCCGCCGAGCCGGAACCAGCCCTGCGAGCCGTTGACCTCGGAGCCGAGCGGGGTCAGCACCAGCACCAGCAACCCGAGGCACACCACCGTCGCCGTCGCCGACAACCGCCGGACGCGTTCCAGCGGCACCCGCAGCCCGATCCAGAACACCACGGCGCCGATCGCGACGAACATGAGGTGCTTGCTGAACTGGGCGTACACGCCGGTGCCGGTCTTGGGGTTGTACGAGGCGACCGACGAGGCGGACAGCACCATCACGATGCCGATCACGGTCAGCACGCCGGTGAGCGCCAGCACGAGGTGGAACGAAGCGAGCGGCCGCGAAAGCCAGGCCGTCAGCGCGGTGCGGAAGGCGACGAACGGGCTTTCCTTGCGTTCACGACGTTTGCGGGGCGCGGTCTCGCGCTTTCTTTCCTCAACCGCCGTCACTGGTCTCCCCCGCACCGTCGCGCAGGACACGAACCGCGCTCGCGAACGCGTCGCCGCGCGCGCCATAGCTCGAGTACATGTCCAACGACGCCGCGGCGGGGGCCAGCAGCACCACATCTCCAGGGCGCGCCAGGGCTCGGGCCGCCTTCACCGCCGCAGTCATGGTGTCATCGTCACCCGAAGGGAGGCTGTTCACCGGGACATCCGGCGCGTGTCGCGCGACAGCGGCGGCGATCACGGGTGAATCGACGCCGAAGAGCACGACGCCGCGCAGCCGCCCGGCGATCGAACCGACGAGTTCGTCCACGGAAGCGCCCTTGAGCTGGCCACCGGCGATCCAGACGACGTTCAGATGGGCGCGCAGCGAACCGCTCGCCGCGTGCGGGTTGGTCGCCTTGGAGTCGTTGATGTACCGGACGCCGTCGATCTCGCCGATCTCCTCGGCCCGGTGCGGGGCGGGCCGGTACTCGCGCAGGCCCTTGGCGACGTCCTCGCCGGTGACGCCGTACGCGCGGGCCAGCGCGGCCGCGGCGAGCGCGTTGGAGACGTTGTGCGGGCCGGCGGGCCGCACGTCGGCCAGCGTGCCGAGTTCGTCGGCGCTGGTCGCCGGGTCGGCCACGAAAGCACGGTCGACCAGCAGGTCTTCCACGATCCCGAGTTCGCCGGGGCGCGGGGTGTCCATGCCGAAGGCGACGCGACGAGCGTCCGTGGGCGCGTGTTCGTCGGCGAGCCGGGCGGACCACGGCTCGTGAAGGTTGTGCACCACGTTCCGGGAATGAGTGTGGACGCGGCCCTTCGCGGCCGCGTACTCCTCCATCGAGCCGTGCCAGTCGAGATGGTCCTCGGCCAGGTTCAGCACCACCGAGGCGAGCGGCGCCAGCGTCGACGACCAGTGCAGCTGGAAGCTCGACAGCTCCACGGCGAGCACCTCGTGCCCGGCGCGCACCGCGTCGAGCACCGCGAAACCGACGTTCCCGCAGGCCACGGCGTCGACCCCGGCGGTACGCAGGATCGACTCCAGCATCCCGACCGTGGTGGTCTTGCCGTTGGTACCGGTGATCGCGAGCCACACCGGCGGTTTGTCGCGCAGCTGCCCGACGCGCCATGCCAGCTCGACGTCGCCGATCACCTCGATCCCCGCCTCGGCCGCCGCCACCAGCAATGGCGACGTCGGCTTCCAGCCAGGGCTGGTCACGACCAGCTCGATACCTTCCGGCGGCTCCGTCAGGCCGGGCACGAGTTCCGCGCCGAGCCCTTCGAGTTCCGCCAGCCGTTCGGCGTTGCCGTCGGTGACGGTGATCCGTGCGCCCAGGTCCGCCAGGACGGGGACGATGGACTTGCCGGTGACCCCGGCTCCGGCGACGAGGACGTGACGCCCGGCGAGCTCCACTTGCTAACCCCCGAGGCCGAGCTGCTCGCTGTAGAACAGGCCGAGACCGAACATGCAGCAGATGGCCGAAAGCAGCCAGAACCGGATGATGACGGTGGTTTCGGCCCAGCCCGCGAGCTCGAAGTGGTGATGGAACGGCGCCATCCGGAACAGCCGCCGCCGGGTCGTGCGGAACACCGCGATCTGCGCGACCACCGAGATCATCTCGACCATGAACAGACCGCCGATGACGATGGCGAGCAGTTCGGTGCGGGTGGTCATCGACAGACCGGCGACGAGGCCACCGAGGGCCAGCGAACCGGTGTCCCCCATGAAGATCTTCGCCGGTGCCGCGTTCCACCACAGGAAGCCGACGCAGGCGCCGGTCGCCGCGGCCGCCACCACGGCCAGGTCCAGCGGGTCACGGACGTCGTAGCAGGCGGCCTGCGGGGTGACCGCGCACGAGAGGCGGGTCTGCCAGAAGGCGATGACGACGTAGGTCGCCAGCACCATCGCCGCGGTGCCGCCGGCGAGACCGTCGAGGCCGTCGGTGAAGTTCACCGCGTTCGACCAGCCCGAGATGACGATGTAGCAGAAGATCACGAAGAACACCGACGGGAAGGTGATCAGCGCGAGGTCCCGCACGTAGGACAGGCTCTCCGAGGCCGGGGTGAGCCCGCGCTCGTCGGCGAACTGCAGCGCCAGGATCGCGAAGGCGATCGTGACCACGAGCTGGCCGACCAGTTTCGCGGTCTTGTTCAGGCCGAGGTTGCGCTGCTTGCGGATCTTGATGAAGTCGTCGAGGAAGCCGACGAGCCCGAGGCCCACGGCCAGCAGGAGGACCAGCAGCCCCGAGGCGGACGGGCCGCCGGTGCCGTTGCCGCCGCTGAGCGCGCTGATCAGATGCGCCACGAAATACCCGACGACCATCGCGACGATGATCGCGACACCACCCATCGTCGGGGTACCGCGTTTGGATTTGTGTCCCTGCGGTCCTTCCTCCCGGATCTCCTGGCCGAAGCCCTGCCGGGAGAACACCCGGATCAGATAGGGAGTGAGGAGGATGGAGACCAGCAGGCCCGCCGCGGCCGCGATCAGGATGCTGATCACGCGTCACCACCGTTCGAGCGTTCTTGAGAGGGGGAAGGGGCTACTACAGGGGAGGCGAGCACGGCGTCGGCCACCCGCCACAGCGCGGCGGCCTTGGAAGCCTTCACCAGCACCACGTCGCCCGCGCGGAGCTGATCATGCAGCAGGGCGATGGCGGCCTCGACGTCGGGTACCAGTACCGACTCCTCGCCCCAGGAGCCCTCCTGCTGCGCGCCCTGATGGGTGGCCGCGGCCGCCTGGCCGATGACGACGAGCTTGTCGATGTTGAGCCGGACGACGAGCCTGCCGATGCCGTCGTGCGCCTCGACCGAGTTCTCGCCGAGGTCGCCCATCACGCCGAGCACGGCCCAGGAGCGGCGGTTCGCGCTCATCGACGCGAGCGCCTTGAGCGCGGCCCGCATCGACTCGGGGCTGGCGTTGAACGAGTCGTTGAGCACCGTGACGCCGTCGGCCCGGGTGGTGACCTCCATCCGGCGCTCCGAGCGCCGTTCGAGGTTCGACAGGCGGGCCGCGACCTCCTCGACCGTCGAGCCCATTTCCAGTGCCACGGCGGCCGCGCTGAGCGCGTTCGCGACGTGGTGCTCGCCGTAGAGCGGCAGCTTCACCGGCGCCTCGCCGTCCGGGGTGACCAGGCGGAACGACGCGCGCGCTTCACCGTCGAGGGTGATGTCGGCCGCGCGGACCTGCGCGGACTCGCTCTCACCGACGAACACGACGCGTGCCTTCGTCCGGCTCGCCATCGCCGCGACGTACGGGTCGTCGAGGTTCAGGACCGCGACACCGCCGTCCTCCGCGCTCGGCAGCGCCTCGACGAGCTCGCCCTTGCCCTTGGCGATGCCCTCGCGCGAACCGAACTCACCGACGTGCGCGGTGCCGACGTTGAGCACGACCCCGATCCGCGGCGGCGCGATGGCCGCGAGTTCGGCGATGTGGCCGGGTCCGCGGGCGGAGAGCTCCAGTACGAGCTGCCGGGTCGAGTCGTCGGCCCGCAGCGCCGTCCAGGGGTGGCCGAGTTCGTTGTTGAACGATCCCGGCGGTGCCACCGTCGGGCCGAGCGGCTCCAGCAGCTGGGCGATGATGTCCTTGGTCGAGGTCTTGCCCGCCGAGCCGGTGACCCCGACGACGGTCAGGTGGTCGCCGGCGAGCTTTCGGATCACGTGCCGGGCGATCTTGGCGAGCGCGGCCAGCACCGCGGCACCCGCCCCGTCCTTGTCCGAAACCAGCGCGAAGGCCCGCTCGTGCCCCTCGCCGGCCTCCAGCGGCGGCACGATCACGGCCGGGGCGTCGACCTCGCGGGCGGCGAGCACCGCGACGGCGCCCGCCTCGACGGCCCGCGCGGCGAAGTCGTGGCCGTCGACCTTCGCCCCGGGCAGCGCGATGAACAGACCCCCGGGAGTGACCTCACGGGTGTCGAATTCGACGCTTCCGGTGACCTCTTCGGTCCCGTCGGTCCGATGCAGCCTGCCGCCGACGATGGCGGCGATCTCGGCCAGGCTGAGCACGATCACTCTGTCTCCAGACGTCTGCGGATGGCGGAGGCCAGCTCTTCCCGGTCGGAGAACGGGTGCACGACACCCTGGACCTCCTGGCCGGTCTCGTGGCCCTTGCCCGCGATGAGCACGATGTCGCCGGGCCGGGCGAGCTCGACGGCGCGGACGATGGCTTCCCGGCGGTCGGCGATCTCGAGGATCTCGCCGCCGAGGGCCGGACCGGCGTTGCGGGCACCGGCCAGCATCGCCGCCCGGATCGCGGCCGGATCCTCCGAACGCGGGTTGTCGTCGGTCACGATCAGGACCTCGCTGCGCCGGACCGCCGCCTCGCCCATCACCGGGCGTTTGGCGGTGTCGCGGTCCCCGCCGCAGCCGAGGACGGTGATGATCCGGCCCTCGGTGCGGGCACGCAGCGCGTCGAGCCCCTGCGCCACCGCGGCGGGCTTGTGCGCGTAGTCGACGACGGCGGTGAACGGCTGGCCGAGGTAGACCCGCTCCATCCGGCCCGGCACCTCGACCGAGGCGAGCCCGGCGACGATGGCGTCGAGCGGGATACCGGCGGTGTTCAGGATCGCGGCCGCGAGCACGGCGTTCGCCACGTTGAACGCACCCGGCAGCGGGATCTTCGCCGAGGCGGTGAGCCCTTCGGGACCGTGGAGGGTGAAGGTCTGCTCCCCCGCCGGGGTGGGGTTCAGCTCGGTGGCGCGCCAGAGCGCGTCCGTCCCCGGCTCGGTGGAGACGGTCACCGTGTGCGGGGTGAGGAGTGCCTGGCCCCAGGCGCTGTCGGCGACGACCACCTCGGCGGTGGAACGGCCGTCGAACAGCAGCGACTTGGCGGCGAAGTACTCCTCCATGTCCTTGTGGAAGTCCAGGTGGTCCTGGGAGAGATTGGTGAAGGCGCCGACCGCGAAGCGCGTGCCGTTGACCCGGCCGAGCGACAGCGCGTGGCTGGAGACCTCCATCGGGACGTGCGTGACGCCGCGTTCCACCATCACGGCGAGGAGGGCCTGCAGGTCCGGCGCCTCGGGGGTGGTGAACCCGCTGGCCAGCCGCTCGCCCGCGATCCGGGTCTCGACCGTGCCGATCAGCCCGGTGGTGAGCCCGGCCGCCTTGAGCCCGGCGTCGACCAGGTAAGACGTCGTGGTCTTGCCCGACGTCCCGGTGATGCCGAGGACGGACAGCTCCAGCGACGGCTCGCCGTAGATCCAGGCGGCGATCTCGCCGAGGGCGGCCCGCGGGTCCGGGTGCACCAGGATCGGCACGCCGGCGTCGCGGAGCACCGGGCGCTCGGCGCCGGCCTCGTCGGTGAGCACGGCGGCCGCGCCGGCGGCGATGGCCTGGTCGCTGAAGTCCGCGCCGTGGGCGCGGGCGCCGGGGAGCGCGGCGAAGAGGTCACCGGGGAGGACGTGCTGCGCGCGCAGCGTGCTGCCCGTGACCGTCAGCTCGGCCGCGGCCGGGTAGTCGTCGCCGCCAACCACGAGCCGCGCGCCCGCCCTGGCGAGCAACGTGCCCAGCGGCATCGGCTCGATCCTGGCCGGGCGAGGGGGCGCGGCGACGGCCTTGACCGGGCTGTCCGGGACCTGGGCAGCCGTCGCGCCGGACCCGCTTTCGACGGCGGGACCGCTGCGGGGATCTGAAGTAGGCACCGACACAGCCAAGGAGGTTACCGGCGCGGCATTCGGGTGACTGAAGCGGTGCGGTGTGTGCACGCGACGATCACTCGCGTGGTAATGGGTTTCGCGGGCTCTCCTTGGCACGCAAGGGCTTCCGACTGTCGCTTGAGGACAGCGACGCTCACGATCGGGCGCTCCGGCGTCGGTCACGGAGGTTGCGGGGCCGCTCAGCCGTGGTGACCGAAGCCGTAACTCGCGTGTCCGGGGCCGTAACTCGCGTGCTTGAAGCCGTAACTCGCGTGTCTGGAGGCGTATTTCGAGAGTTACGCCTTCGATCACGCGAGTTACGTCAGGAGAGCACCAGCGGCACCTGGGGTGACGGGCCGTCCGAAAGCGGGATCTGGAACCGCTGCGCCAGGTACGCGGCCACCGAGTGGAACAGCGGCGCGGCCGAGAGTCCCTGCTGCAGGGTGGCGTCCGGGGCGTCGAGCCGGATGCCGACCACGAAGCGCGGGTTGTCGGCGGGCAGGATCCCGGCGAAGGTGATGTTGTACAGGTGGTTGCTGTACGTCTTCGTCTGCGGGTCGACCTGCTGGCCGGTGCCCGTCTTCCCCGAGATCTGGTAACCCTCCAGCGCCGCCTTCGGCCCGGTGCCGCTCTGCTGCCCGCGGCCCTTCTGCGTCACGGCGCGCATCATCTCGCGGACGGTCTTCGCCGCCTGCGGGCTGATGACCTGGACGGTCTTGGGCGCCGGTTCGGGCACGAGTGTCCCGTCCGGATTGACCTTCGCCTTGACCACCCGGGGTTCCACGCGCAGCCCGTCGTTCGCGATCGCCTGGTACATCCCGGCCATCTGCACGACGGTCATCGAAAGCCCCTGCCCGATCGGCAGGTTCCCGAAGGTCGTGGCCGACCACTGGTTGCGCGGCGGCACGACACCCGGGCTCTCGCCGGGAAGGCCGAGACCCGTGCGCTGGCCGAGGCCGAACTTCTTGAGCAGGTCCGCGTACCGGTCCTCGCCGAGCTTCTGCGCCAGCAACAGGGTGCCGACGTTCGACGACTTCGCGAAGATGCCGGTGGTGGTGAACTGCTGCGTGCCGTGGTGCCAGGCGTCCTTGACGATCTTGTCCGCGACCTGCAGCGAGCCCGGCACCGGCATGGACGCCTCCGGCGTGGTGATACCCGCGTCGATCGCGCCCGCGGCGGTGACGATCTTGTTCACCGAACCGGGTTCGAACGGTGTGGTCACCGCGCGGTTGTTCAGGTTCTCCGTCTCGCTGCGCGAAGCCGGGTCGTTGAGGTTGACGGTCTTGTCGTTGGCCAGCGCGTAGACCTCGCCGGTCTTGGAGTCCAGGATGACCGCCTGGCCGCCCTTGGCCTTCGACTTGACGACGTACTCGCTCAGCTGCCGCTGCAGTTCGTACTGCAGGTCGGTGTCGATCGTGAGCTGCAGGTCCGAACCGGGGACGGCGTTCTGGATGTCCCGTTCGGTGCCGGGGATGACGAGGTTGTCGTTGCCGTTACGGGTGTTGACGATCTTGCGGCCCGGCGTTCCGGCGAGGTCGTTGTCCCGCGAGGCTTCGAGACCGTAGCCACCGTGCAGGTTGTGCTTGGAGACGTCCTTGTCGTCGGTGCGCCAGTTCGCGTAACCGACGATGTTCGCGCCGACCGAGTCGCCGGGGTACTCCCGCTTCGAGCGCTTCTCGACGCTGATCCACGGGTACTCCTTGACGATCGCCTCGGCGACCGAAGGTTCGATGTCGTGGACCAGGTAGGTGAAGCCGTCCGGCTTGTGGAACTTGTCCAGCAGTTCCTTCTCGGTGATCACCCCGGGCAGTTTGGCCGCGATCAGCTTCGCCGCGCCCGCCACCTCGGACTCGAAGTTCTTGCCCTTGGTGGGGTTCTTCGCGGCGAAGTCGTCCATCGTCTTGCGAACCCAGTTCAGGCTCACGGCGAGGGTCCGCACCTCGACGCTGAACGCGATCTTCGTGCCGTTGCGGTCCAGGATGGACCCGCGCTGCGCGGGACTTTCGATCACCGACGTCCGCTGCCGCTCCGCCGCCTCGGAGAGCGCGCCTGCCTCGAACCACTGCACCTGCACCAGTTTGAGGCCGGCGAGCACCATCACGACGATCAGCAGGATCCGGACGCCGGTGAACCGGCTCCGGTTCCCCCCGTTGCCCCGGCGGGCGGTGGCACGGCGGGTCCCGGCGGCGTACGTCCTGCGCGCGCTCCCCGCCGACCGGGCCCTGGACTGCGCCGGGCGGCCGGGCGACATCACTGACCTCCCTGCGCCGGGGCCGCGTTCTCCTGCGGCACCGCGGGCTGGTCGCCCTCGTACGGCGTGCCCTGCTGCGTTCCCTCGGCGGGCGGCGGCGCGGTCGACTCCGCCGAGGCGGCGGGCGCTTCGGCTTCGGCCTTCTTCGGCTCACCGACCACAGTGGACTGTCCATCCGGGCCGACCACGATATGCGCGGGGTCGCCGCCGGGCACCATACCCAGTTCCCTGGCCTTGGGCGCCAGCGAAGCGGGCGACTCGGCCTTCGCGACCTCGCGCTGCAGCCGCTCCTTCGCCTCGGCGAGCCCGGCGTTGGTCGTGCGGAGCTGTTCGAGCCGGTACGAATCGGCGATGGCCTGCGTGGTCAGCCACAGCGTGCACGCCACACCGACGGCCAGCAGTCCCATCATCATCAGCACGAACGACGCCCGCGAACGCGGCCAGCGCAGCGTGAACTTCTTCCTCGGCTCTTCCTTGCCCGCACCGCCTTCGGCGTCGGGACGGTTGCGCTGCTGGTCTCGCTGCAGCAGGTCGGCGCGCTGGGCGCGGCGGGCGTAGGCGCGTTCGGCCGCCGACGTGCGGCCGCGGGAGGCACGGGTGGACGTCGTGGACTCGGTGCCGGGCGCCTGGTCGACCGTGCTGGTCGCGCGGGCACGCCGTCCGGGCGCCGGTGTCCGGCGGCCGCGGGACTTCGCGGGAGCGGTCATCGTGCTCGGTCTCCGATCCGTTCGGCGGCTCGCAGCCGCACGGAGGCGGCCCGCGTGTTCAGTTCGGTCTCCGCCTCGCCGGCCTTCTCGGCCCCTCTGGTGAGCAGTTTCAGTTCCGGGCCGTGGCCCGGCAGTTCCACCGGAAGCCCTTCCGGCGTCCGGGATTTCGCCAGTTCCGCGAAGGCCTGCTTGACCAGCCGGTCTTCGAGGGACTGATAGGACTCCACGACGATGCGGCCGCCGACGGCGAGGCAGGACAACGCCCGCGGCATCGCCCGCCGCAGCACCTCCAGTTCGCCGTTGACCTCGATCCGCAACGCCTGGAACGTGCGTTTCGCCGGGTGCCCGCCGGTGCGCCTGCTCGCCGCGGGGACCGCGTCGTACAGCAATTCCACCAGCCGCCCGCTACGTGTGAAGGGTTCCTTCTCCCGTTCCGCCACAACGGCTTTGACGATCCGCTGGGCGAAGCGTTCCTCGCCGTAGTCGCGCAGGATCCGGATCAGCTCGCCGGGGGCGTAGGTGTTGAGGACGTCGGCCGCGGTGAACCCGGTGGTCGGATCCATCCGCATGTCGAGCGGGGAATCCTTGGAGTAGGCGAAACCGCGCTCGGCCCGGTCGAGCTGCATCGAGGAGACGCCGAGGTCGAAGAGGATCCCGTCCACTCTGGACAGTCCGAGCCCCTGCAGCGCGGACGGCATCTCGTCGTAGACGGCGTGCACGAAGTCGACACGATCCCCGTGCCGCGCAAGCCGTTTCGCGGAGAGTTCCAGCGCGTTGGGGTCACGGTCGAGAGCGACCAGGCGCAGCGAGGGGAACGCGGTGAGCAGCGCGTCGGAATGACCGCCGAGTCCGACGGTCGCGTCGACCAGCACGGCCTCGCGGTCGGAGAAGACCGGCGCGAACAGTTCGACGATGCGGTCCAGCAGCACCGGAACGTGCTCGTGTTCGTCTGCCATGTCTTCCCCCCTTTCCTGTAGTGCCGGGGAAGATGCCGGATGCCGTCAGGTCCCTGTCCGCCCGCCTGCTGACCTGGTACCGGGGAAGGTGTACCAGGGCCACTGAGCGGACAGAGGCCTCACGGCATCCGTGTGGACGGTTCCCGGCGTGTCCGAAGCGTGAACCCGCGCCCCCCGACGGCGTGGGTGCTTCCTCGGCCACGTCTAGAAGACGCCCGGCAGAACTTCCTCTCGAGCCTTCGCGTAGCTGTCCTCGTGTTCGTCCAGGTAGCCCTGCCACGCTTGGGCGTCCCAGATCTCCAGCCTGGTGATCGCCCCGATCACCACGCACTCCTTGTTCAGCCCGGCGTAGCGTCGGAGCTCGGACGCGATCGCGATACGTCCTTGCCCGTCCGGGCGTTGTTCGTCCGTCCCGGCGAAGAGATAGCGCTGATAGGCCCGGACCGCCTCGTTCGTGAACGGGGCGTCGGCGACCTTCCTCGCCATCTGCTCGAACTCCGCCCGTGGGAAGACGAAGAGACAGTGATCCTGTCCCTTGGTGACCATCAGCCCACCGGCGAGCGCGTCGCGGAACTTCGCGGGCAGCGTGAGCCGCCCTTTGTCGTCCAGTTTCGGGGTGTGGGTGCCGAGGAACACCGGCTCCACCTCCCTACCGCTCCCGGCTGCGAACAACCAGGCTCGGCCACGGGGCTCCCTTCTGCCCCACTGCGCACCACCGTACCCCACTTTTCACCACAGTCAACGCGTCAAAAGCCGCGACCACTCCGTCGTGTCAGACGTTTTCGCTGGTCAGCCAGGTGGGGCCAGGTGGGGGCTCGGTGGGGGACGGTGGCCAAGATCCCCCTGGGCGGGTATCGAAGCAACCTCATCCATGCCTGAGACGTCCGGATATCGGCAGCCGGAACCCTGCTGTGGGGCGGAGTGGGGGTGAAAGTGGGGAATCCGGTGGGGCGCGGTGGGGACGGCCGAGGACACTGTGGAGGGTGACGACGTCGGGTCATCCCATGACGTGTCGACAAAGGACAGCGGTCCCGTTCTCGTGAGTGGTAAGGACGGTTCTAACCGTCCTTACCACTCACGAGGCTCAGCACGTGATCGACCGGACGACACGACGCGCGGCCAGGTGCCACCGCGAGCCGTCCACCCGATCACGCGTGTCGTCCATCCCAACACGCGTGTCGTCCGTCCAGTCACGCGAAACCGCCACCAGCGCCACGAAGGGCACGGTCATTCCGAACCCCCTGTTCCCGAAGGCCCCCTCAGGCTTTCGGCTCGTCACAACCTAGCGGTCCTCGTCCAGCAGCGAGGCCAGCCGCGCGGCCAGCCGGGGACCGTCCACAGGGGACACGTTCACCCACGCCTGCCCGCCACGACCCTCGGTCCGCGCCGCGCAGTACGCGCCGACGTCGGTGTCGAACCAGGTCAGCCCGCCTGCCCGGTGTGCCCGGCCGTCGCGGTCCCGGGTCCGCACGGTGAACTGGCCCGCGCTGTAGACGGGCCGCGCCTGGATCGCGAGCACCTCGCGCAGCTGACTGTCCGAAGCCGACGATCGCCCGCCGTCGCCGAACACCGGATCCTCCAGGTCGTCGCGGAAGCGCGCCGCGGGGAGGCTGATCCCGTAGCCGGGGCCTGGCCGCAGTTCGGGCAGGACGTCGACGATCGCGGCGAACACCTCGCCGTCGGTGATCCCGGACAGCGCGATGGTCTGTTCCGGCTGCGTGGCCAGCACACCGTGCCGCCCGCGCGCGGCCGCGACCGCGCGGAACGGGGCCTGAGCCGTCATGTCGGCCAGTGCTTCGCATTCGACATAGACCTCGGCGCGCGCGAGCAGGTCCAGCCGCGCTTCCAGGGCGGCGTCGAGCCGGCCCCCGTCGTAAAGGCCTCGTTCGGCGAGGTTTTCGTAGACCGCCCCGCGGATCTCGGCGCGTTCCGCTTCCGTCGCGCCGACACTGCGGACGGACAGCGGCCAGGGCGGGGCCGCGTGTCCCAGGTCGGACCAGAGGACGTCGAACGCCGACGCGGAAACGCGGATCAAGACCGCCCCAGCTCGGGCGGCTTCCTGAAGGAGACCTGCGGCGTCAGCGAACGCAGGGACGCGTCGCGGGTGTTCATGACGTCGACGGCCTTGCGCCGGGCCTCCTCGGCCGCCGCGTGCTTGGCCTCCATCTCGTCGGCGAGCGCGGCGAGGAGCGCGAGATTCCCGCCGGCGGCGGCGCCGCGGATCATCGCGCCGGGGTCGTAGTCCACCGGCGGCGGCATGTCGGCTCGGGCCCGCGCCGCCGCTTCGGCCTGCCCGGAGACGGCCTTCCCGAGCGCGGCCGAGATGTCCGCGGACCAGGTCAGCCAGCCGGACGCGGTGGCCAGCACACCGCGGAGCGCGTCGCCCGCTTCGCCGCGCCAGTTCTCTTCGCTGCTGCCGACCAGCCCGGCCAGTTCGGACGTCGCGTCGTGCATGCGCCGCGCGAGCGCGTCCCAGGCGGCGCCGATCCCGCCGGCGGCCTCGGGGTCGTTGCCCGCTTCGACTTCGGCGGCCAGTGCTTCGTGGCTGTAGGCCTCGTACCGCGTGGCCGCGACCGGGACCTCGCGGCCCGGCGTCTCTCCTTCAGGCACGGCAACTCTCCCTAAGGCAGTTTGGGTTCGGCCAGTCCCGCCACCGTCGTCGCGCGCTCGCAGGCGAGCGGGGTGTCGGTGAAGTTCGTGTTGCTCACGTCGATCTGGACGCTCGCCTTCTCCCCCATGCCGAGCAGGACCGCGCAGGTCCCGTCGGCGGCCTTCTTGTCGGCGACCTTGAGCGCGTCCCGTCCGCCGACCTTGGTCTTGGTGGCGGTCTTGCGCGCGACCTCGAGATCCTTCAGGCCGTTGCGCTCGTCCACGGTGATGGTGACGCCGAAGGTCGCGGGCACCGTCCAGTCGCAGGCGCGGGCGCCGTTGATCTCCTTCGCGACGCCGAGCACGTTCAACCCCGCCGTCGACCGGTCCTCCGGGCCGAGCAGCGCGCACGGATCCAGGACCGCCGGCGGGACCGTGCCCGCGACGGAAGCGCCGGTGCGTACCGTCTCCACGCTCGGAACCGGCGCCTGGCCCGCGGCCCCCTGCCCGCAGGCGGACACTGTGAGGACGACGAGGCCGACGAGTGCGACGAGGCGGGAGCTCATGGGATCAGCCGCCGACACAGTCCACGTCCGCCGCCGCTTGTTCATCCTGTCGGGTGTACTTCGCCAGCGCCTTCTCGATCCGGTTCTTGAGCGCCTCGAGTTCCTTGCCGAACGCCGTGAGCGCCTCGACCGCGGAGCCCTCGGCGCCGATCCCGTACTGCGCCATGAACCTGCCGACCTCGTCCGCGTATCCCCCGCCGAGGGGAACCGTGCGGCCGAGCACCTTGGCCTCGCGGACCATCTGGCCGACCACGTCTTGCAGGGCGGAGATCTTCGCGTGGGCGTCGGCGGCCAGCTCCGGCGCGACCGCGAACCCGCTCAGATCGAACCGGGGCTTGGCGGTGCTCACCTCGCTCATATGCGATTACGCCTCTCCGTAGTCGAGCGACCTCGCACCGGAGCATACGACAAAACAAGGCGTCAGCGGGAGCACCTGAAAACGCGCTCACCTCACCCGATCGAGGTAAGGTCTCCGGTTGCACAGAGTCATCGACTGGGGTTGGCGGGGTTCCCCCCACGAGTTCGCCCGAGTTTGACACACTTCGTGGGAGGCTGACCGCTGCCCGGGGGACTGAAACGGTCCGGCAGAGGACCCAGCGGAAATCCAGCCACGCGGCATCAGGAGGTCGAGTGACGTCGAGAATCCAGTCTGCGACGCCCGGCGAACACCAGGGCGAGCAGGCAACCGGGCAAGCGCCGTACCCCACGGACGCCGGCTCGGTCAGCGGCCGGCAGAACGGCCGTGACGCCAAGAACAGGGCGTCGCTGGACGAACTGCACGAGACCGCGCGGCGGATCGCCGCCAACGTGGAGCGGGTACTGGTCGGCAAACCCGACGTCATCCGCATCGCGCTCGTGACCCTGCTCGCCGAAGGCCACCTCCTCGTCGAAGACGTCCCCGGGGTCGGCAAGACCTCGCTGGCGAAGGCGCTGGCCCGCTCGATCGACTGCACCGTCAGCCGGATCCAGTTCACCCCCGACCTGTTGCCCAGCGACGTCACCGGGGTGTCCATCTACAACCGGCAGAGCGGCGAGTTCGAGTTCCGCCCCGGCCCGGTGTTCGCGAACATCGTGGTCGGCGACGAGATCAACCGCGCCTCGCCGAAGACGCAGTCGGCACTGCTCGAATGCATGGAAGAGCACCAGGTCACCGTCGACACCTCGACCTACCACCTCGAAGAGCCGTTCATGGTGATCGCCACCCAGAACCCCATCGAGATGGAGGGCACCTACGCGCTGCCCGAGGCCCAGCGGGACCGGTTCACCGCGCGGGTGTCCATCGGCTACCCCGACCAGCAGGCCGAACTGGCCATGGTCGACGAGCACGCCGGGCACAACCCGCTGGCCGATCTCGAACCCGTCTCCGACCGCGAGTCGGTGCAGCGGCTGATCGAGACGGTGCGGTCGGTGCACATGTCGCCGGAGATCCGCCGTTACGCCGTCGACCTGGTGTCCGCGACCCGTCAGGTACCGGAGATCCGCCTCGGCGCCTCGCCGCGGGCGACCCTGCAGCTGGTCCGCGCGGCCCGCGCGCAGGCCGCGCTCTCGGGCCGTGAGTTCGTCGTCCCGGACGACCTGCACACGGTCGCGGTCCCGGTGCTGGCGCATCGCATGGTGCTCACCACGGAGGCGCACGCCGCCCGCCGGTCGGCCACCGACGTGGTCCGCGCGATCCTGCACCGCGTTCCCGTGCCGCAGGGCTCGAACCACCGCTGAGTAAAGGAATACGGGGCCATGCTGCGTGCTCTGTCCGGCCTGACCACACGCGGCCGCTGCCTCCTCGCCGCCGGCGTGGCCGCTGCGGTGTGCTCGTTCGTGCTCAACGAACGGGATCTGCTGCGCGTCGCGGTGTTCGTCATCGCCCTGCCGCTGCTGGTCGCCTTCTTCATCTCGGCGACCCGGCTGCGGCTGGGCGCGGCCCGCTCGCTGCGCCCGGAGCGGGTCGCGGTCGGTTCGCCGGGCGAGGTCCAGCTCGTACTCTGGCGCGACGGCAGGCTCCCGGCCGGCGAGGTGCTGCTCGAAGACGGCGTGCCCTATGCGCTGGGTTCGCGGCCGCGGTTCGTCGTCGAACGTCTTCCCCACGACCGCCGGGTCGCGCTGCGCTACCCGCTGCAGCCGGTGCTGCGCGGGGTCCAGCAGGTCGGCCCGCTGCGGGCGACGATCACCGACCCGTTCGGGCTGTGCGAGTTCGAACGCGAGCTGATCGGGCATTCCCGGCTGGTCGTCGTGCCGAAGGTGGTCGGCCTGTGGGGGCTGCCCAGTGGCGCCGGGATCGGCGCCGGCGACGACGGCAGCATCCGCCTGCACGCCGGACAGGGCGAATCGGACGTGATCGTCCGGCAGTACCGGCAGGGTGACGACCTGCGGAAGGTCCACTGGCGCTCGACCGCCCGCCGCGACGAGATCATGGTCCGCGTCGAGGAACGGCCGTGGCGCGGCGGCACCACGGTGCTGCTGGACCACCGCGCGGCGGCGCACCACGGCACCGGCCCCGCGGCGAGCCTCGAATGGGCCGTCTCGTTCGCCGCTTCCGTGTCACTGCACCTGCGCCGCTCCGGTCACCGGGTCCGGCTGATCACCGAGCACGGCCAGACCCTGGCCGACACCCCCGGCGAGGGTGGCGAGCACTACGACAACGTCGTGCTCGACGTCCTCGCCGCGCTCCAGCCCGCGCACCAGCGCGACATCACCCTCGGCCACGACCCGGCCGAGGGACAGGAACTCATCGCGGTGCTCGGCACCGTCAGCAACGAATCCGTGCACGAGCTGTCCCGGTACCGCCCGCGCGGGATCCGGAGCCTCGCCGTGCTGCTCGACACCCCCGGCTGGTCCTCCGGCGTCAACCGGCCCGAAAACCGTGCCGCCGCCACCGAGGAATCGGTGGCGCTGCTGCGAGCCGCGGGCTGGGGCGTCGTCGTCGCCGGTCCCGGATCGCCCATGCCGCAGGTCTGGGCCGAGCTCTGCCAGACGGCCACCCGCCGGGGCACGCTGATCGGAGGCGGCCTGTGACCGCGACCGCGCCACCCCGGCCGCATACCCCCCAACCGCGGCTGTCCGCCCCGCCCCCGGTCTGGACGAGCAGTGTGCTCGCGCCGGTCGCCGCCGGCCTCGCCACGCTGTTCGCCTCGACCTCGCTCACCGGCGTCGTCTCCGGCTGGGCGTGGTTCGGCTACCTGATGGTCGCCGTCGTGCTGATCGCCTCGACCGGGCTCGCCCTGCGCTCGCTGCGCGCGCCGACCATCGTCGTCGGCCTGGCGCAGCTGCTGGTCCTGTTGCTGCTGATCACCGGGGCGTTCACCACCAGCGGGATCCTGAAGATCTTCCCCGGCCCGGACGCGTTCGGGGAACTGCGCGGCGTCCTCGCCGCGGCGGCCGAGCAGATCCGTGTCGGCCTGCCGCCGATCGAGGGCACCCCGCCGATCCTCTGCCTGATCACCATCGCGATCGGCCTGGTCGCGGTCCTGGTCGACACGCTGGCCGTCGCCGCCGCGGCGCCCGCCGCGACCGGCCTGGTCCTGCTGTGCGTATACGCCGTCCCGGCCGCGCTGGCCGAGGACATGCTGCCGTGGTGGACGTTCCTGCTGGGCGCGGCCGCGTTCGCCGCCCTCCTCGCCGTCGACGGCAACCACCGGCATCGCCGCTGGCGCAACCGGGACGCGCCGGGACTGGGCAACTCGGCGAGCACGTTGTCGGCCCCCGTCGGCGTGGTGGCCGCCGCGATCGCGATGGGCCTGGTGATCGGCACGGCCGTCACCGGGGTCGGCACGGTCGGCAGCCTTCCCGGCGGCACCGGCTCTGGCCGCGGTGGCGCCGGCGGGTTCGGCGTCGAGCCGTTCACGCAGCTGCGCGGCCTGCTCGACCAGGGCGAGAACGTGGAACTGTTCAAGGTCTACGGAATGGGCGCGGACAAACGGCTGCTGCGCGCTTTCACCCTCGACACGTACACGCCGAACAAGGGCTGGGGGCTCGCGCAGAACGGCCGCGCCCAGCAGGGCGTGCAGGCCAACAAGGGCCTTCCGCCCGCGCCGGGCGACGACGGCACCGGTCCCGCGCGGGAGATCCGGATCGAACCGACGAACTGGGTCGACAACTGGCTGCCGATCTACGGCGCGCCGCGGGCACTCAACGGGCTGGCCGACAACTGGCTGTACGACCCGGTCGGCGGCGCCGTGTTCACCACGACCAAGCAGAACGCGCCCGCCTACACCGAGACCGCGTCGATCGAGAACCCGACGAAGGACGAACTCCGGCGCGACGACGCCCGCCTGGCCGAGGTGCCGCAGCAGTTCACCCAGATCGACCGCGTCGATCCCCGCGTGGTCGCGAAGGCCAAGCAGCTGACGGAAAACGAGTCGAACAACTTCGACAAGGCGCAGGCGCTCTGGTCGTTCTTCACCGCGCAGAACGGCTTCGTCTACGACACCAAGACCGCGGACGCCACCGACTCCGACGCGCTCGCCGACTTCATCCTCAACGGCAAACGCGGGTTCTGCGAGCAGTACGCGTCGGCGATGGCCGTGATGCTGCGGTCGGTCGGCATCCCGTCGCGGGTCGCCATCGGCTTCTCCTCCGGGACCCCGAAGGGCGACTACGTCTCGATCACCTCCGAGGACGCGCACGCGTGGGTCGAGGTCTACTTCCAGACGAAGGGCTGGGTCAGCTTCGACCCGACCCCGCTGCTCGACGGCCGCGCGGTCGTCCCGCCGTACCTGCAGAACGACACCGGCAGCTCCACGGCCAACGACACCCAGGAAGTGCCGAGCGCCCCCGCGTCGAGCGCCCCCGCCACGGGGACGCCCCGCGACCCCGGCGCCGACCTCGGCGCGGACGGCGGCACGGGCCAGCAGGAGGAAGAGCCGTTGTGGCCCGCGATCCTCGCCGGGATCCTCGGTGGGCTGGCGGCCGCGCTGACCGTGGTGACGATCGTGCGGTCGCAGTTGAGATATCGGGCGCTGCTGCGCTCATCGCCCGCCCGGTCCCCCGGCCCGAACGCGCCTGCCCCGATCCGCGAGGACGGCGGGTTCCTGGACAACCAGAACGTGACGAACTGGCTGCCGCTGATCGTGATCGGGCTGTGGGTGGCGGCGTTCGCGTTCCTGGCGGCGTGGGTTTCGTGGTGGTTCGCGCTCGCGCTGGTGATCGTCCTCGGCGGGCTCGGCACGCCGACGACGATCCGGGAGGTCAAGCGACGGCTGCGGCTGCAGAAGATCGCGTCGCGCTCCCCCGCCGCTGCCGACGCGGCGTGGCGCGAACTGATGGACGAATGCGCGGACCGCGGCCTGCCGCTCTCCGACGGCGACACGGTGCGCGTGGCGGGCCGGAAGGTCGTCGAGAAGCACCGTCTGGACGAAGAGGGCCGCACCGGCCTGCGGACGGTCATCGGTGTCGTGGAGCGGTCCTGGTACTCGGACCGGCCCGCGGACGACCAGACGCTGGGCCCGGCCTTCGACGAGGTTCGCAAGAGCCTGAAGCGGAACGCGCCGATGTCGTGGAAGGGCCGGCTGTTCCCGCGGTCGCTTCGGCGACGCAAGTAGCGCTCGGTCCCTGGTCAGGGGTTCTGGTGGTGCGTCGCGAAAGCCACTTTCGGGACATCAGACGTCTCGAAAGTGGCTTTCGCGACATGATCGCCACGGCGGTACCCGGGCCCGGCCACGGCCGACGTTGCGAAAGTGCCTTTCGCAACCCCGGGCGAAGCCCGGCACGACCCCTGCCGGGCAGGAAACGCCGACTGAC